>JANNYL010000564.1:0-6870 GCA_031410075.1 Flavobacteriales bacterium | reverse complement strand
AGCCCGGGCAGGAGTTCACCATGGACGTGTTCATCGATAATGAGATCTGGCCTTTGCGCATGCGCTTCATTGAAAAGGAGACGATCAAGATCCGCAACGGAAAGTACCGCTGTCTCAAGTTCCAGCCTCTCGTTCAGAAGGGTCGCATCTTCAAAAGCAACGATGACCTCAATGTGTGGATCACCGACGACGCCAACCGGATCCCGGTGCTTGTGCAAGCCAAGATCCTCATTGGTTCTATCAAAATGGAACTGAGCGGGTACGGTGGGTTGGCCAATGCGATCGCGCGGGAATAAGGCCACATACTGTTGTTGAAAGGATCTTGAAGCCCCGGCCGTTACGTTCCGGGGCTTCGGCATTTCTTGCAGGCATGGGGGGGAAACAGAAGTGGGCGCTGATCGGTCTCGGACTTGTGGCGTTGGCAGGAGCTTACGTATACGTGGGCGTGGATGTGCGCCCGCATGAGGAATACGTGCCGGATCCGCTGGCAACGGTGGTGGAGGATACCATTCCGGACAGCCCGAGTGCTTATGGCATTCCGCTGGAAGGATTCATCATCGAACGTGGGCAAGTGAAGAAGGGGCAAACCTTCAGTGACCTGCTGGCGCCGCATGGCATCGGAGCCACCGAAGTGGATAGTTTGGTGAAGTTGGCCGCTCCTGTGTTCGATATCCATAAGATGCGAGCTGGTCACCCGTATGCATTGATCTTCACCGATGATTCATCCCGCGTTCCGGCCTTTTTCGTTTACGAGGCCGATCAAGTGGACCACGTCATTTTCACGTTGCGCCCACCTATGGATGTGCGTGTGGACAAGCGTCCTGTTCGCACGGAGCGAAAGAGTGTGAGCATTGCGGTAACCGGGGCGCTCTGGAACGATCTGGAAAAAGCCGGGGCCGATCCCGTATTGGCCCTCAAGCTCGGTGAGATCTTCCAGTGGACGCTCGATTTCTACAAGGACGTACAACCAGGCAACCGATTCACGTTCGTGTACCAGGAACATACCGTTGATGGCGAGCGCTGCGGCCAGTCAGAACTGCTCGGTATCCGATTCGAAGGCAGCACAACCAAAGAAGCGTTCCGTTTCACGAAAGACAGTTCCGAAGCGCCGACCTACTATGACGCTGAAGGCAATAGTTTGCGATTGGCGTTCCTGAAGGCCCCGCTCAAATTCAGTCGCGTCTCATCCGGATTCACCATGAAGAGGTTCCATCCGGTGCAACACAGGTGGAAGTCGCACCTGGGCACCGATTATGCGGCGCCCTATGGCACACCCATTCTGGCCGTTGGCGATGGTGTTGTAGAGAAGGCTGGTTACACCGCCGGCAATGGGAACTATGTGAAGATCCGCCACAATGGTGTGTACGAAACCCAATACCTGCATATGCGCAAGATCCTTGTGAAGCAAGGGCAGCAAGTGGAACAAGGGCAAACGATCGGCGAGGTGGGAAGCACCGGTTTGGCAACGGGCCCGCACGTTTGCTTCCGGTTCTGGAAGAACGGAAAACAGGTGGATCATCGCCAGGAAGAATTGCCGAGCGCCGATCCTATCCCGCAAGAAGACCGCTTCTCCTTCGAGATGCACCGTGATCACCTGATGGCTCAAATGGAGCAGGCGGAAATGGAAGCTCAGCGCGTGAGCACTGCGACGTTCTAGGTCGAGGCCAATTGCGCGATGGATCGGTACGTGTGCGTTTCCACCGCACCGGCGCCCGGTTTTGCCAATGAGGCTTGAAGCAGAGCCTTGGCGAGCATAACACTGGGCATCGGTTTGTACGGCTCCAGCGGCCCTATCATCAATGGGTTCAGGACTTTTGCAACGGCAATGCCGATACGCTCCCCCGCACGGTTCTCCTTGCGCGGACCGGTGAGGATCGATGGCCGGAAGAGATGCAAATGGGGAAGCCCCATTACTTTCAACACACCTTCAGTTTCTCCTTTCACACGGGAATAGAAGACCCGGCTATTCGCGTCAGCGCCCATTGCACTAACCATGCTGAAGCACCCGATATTGTTGCGTTTTGACCATTGCCCAAGGCCGATCACGAGGTCTTTGTCCACGTGAACGAACTTCTGTTTATCGCCACCCACGTTGCGGATAGTGGTTCCAAGGCAGCAGATCACAGCATCCACATGTTGATCGCGCAAGGCAGAAAGCAGATCGCCATCGCGTGCGACCCATTGTTCCAATTTGGGATCCTCCAAAGGGATCGCCTTGCGCACGAGAATGATCACCCTCGAAACGCGGCGATCATCGAGTGCCTGTCGAAGTGTTTCGGAACCGATCAGACCGGTCGCGCCGGCGATCAGTAACGTACTCAAGGCTTAACTACTTCCAACACAGAGAAGGTATTCACAACCATTCGGATCTTTTCGATACGTAATCGAATTTCTGAAGTTGTGCGGGTAAGCCAACCGGTTCCCCGATCGATCGAGTACACACTTTCTTCGACCAATGATATGTCCTGTTTTTTCAATTTCGTATTGGGGTCCCTCGCCACAAGTCCCTTGAGAACGGCTTCCGCATCGTACGTGGTAACAATACGAGCGACCAGTGTTTTCTCCGTGAGCTCATCCAAGCCCAGTTCTATGATCGCAGGTAAATCACCCATCCCATTCATCATTGGGGCATTCACGTCCGTTACCATAGCTTGTTGACGCACGGAACCAGTCATCGGGAAGTTGTAGGCATATGGTTCTAATACCAAATTCATATTGTTCACTTGTACTTGTGCGAATGAGTCGTACAACGAATCAACCATGTGACTGGCCTTGGCTTCCAATTCCTGGCTGGTGTGGCGTTTGTTCTCACGTGAAATGACTTGGATGTTCTTCACTGCCTCGAGGATACCCGCCCGCATTTCTTCTTTGTTCTTGTCTTGCTCCAACAACTCGATCACTTTTCCGGTGCGATCCACTTTGAAGCTGGTCTCCATTTTCATCAACGGTTCATACAATGCGGACATCACCTCGCGTATCCGTTGCAGTATGCTGTCCTGTTGAACCTTGGGTAAAGCAGCTACCTGCATGTCCAAATTTCCGATCATATCATCGGTCTGGTCTGTCTTTGTACTGATGACGAAATACTCCTTTCGAAGATCAGGTACGCTGATCGTGAACGAACTTCGAGAAGTAGTTTCCATGAAGGACGAGTCGTTGACCGTCATCTTCAAGGCGACCGTTGTGGTCACGTTGCGTCTGTCCAAATAGTTCCAGTGCGGTTCAGGTCGAATGGTTTTGCCTTGACCTAGGCAGGCCAAGGAAGCAATAAGGAGCGGAGTCGTGAACAGAGTGCGCATGGGTCAAAAGTAACGGACAAGGCGATGTCCAGAAGGAAAAGAGGCCTCCGGCTCAACCTCGGAACAAATAATTTATGGAATAATATAGTTTATATAATAAACAAGTCTATACTTGCATCATCAAACCCCAGCAACATGGAAACGAACATGACACCACAAGAGAGTCTGCAACTGATCGAAAGCATGATAGGGCAGGCCAAGAAGAGCTTTTCACGCATGAGCTTCTACTTCCTGTTATGGGGAATGTTGCTTATTGGTGCAATGATCGCGACGTACTTGCTGCGCGGGGTCGAGGGCGCATGGAGCCAGGGTGCTGCTTGGGGAGTTGCTGGTGCTCTGGGTGGTGTGATCAGCTCGATCTACGGATCGCGCCAGGGCAAAGCCGAACCTGTTGCCAACCCGATGGACCGGATCATTAATTGGGTATGGGCCACGTTTGTGATCACGATGATCATCATGATAGTCTGCACTTCGGGCAAAGGCCAGGATCCAGGTGCGATGATCACATTGCTCACCGGCTTACCTACGTTCCTGACAGGCCAGATCATGCGCTTTCGCCCGTTGATCCTGGGTGGCATCCTTTTTTGGATCGCTGGTATCGCCATGCACTTCACTGGGGATGCGCTAACCTTGACATTGTTGTACTGTGGTGCAATGCTCTTCGGTTACATAGTTCCCGGTATCATGCTCAAGCGCCAAGAAGATGTCGTTCGCACCGCTTGATCCGATCCTGCACAACCAATTACGGCTGGCCGTAGTGAGCCTGCTCGTGAGTTTGGAAGAGGCGGATTTCACCTTCATCCTGGAGAAGACGGGTGCAACGCGTGGTAACCTTAGTGTGCAGATAACCAACCTGCAAGAGGCGGGGTATGTGAAAGTCACAAAGACCTTCAAGGACAACTACCCCAACACCAAGTGCCAATTGACCGCCAAAGGAGTGAAAGCTTTTGAAGGCTATGTGAAAGCGATCAAGGAGTACTTGAAGACGTGAACTTTCCTGGCATGTGATAGGGCAGGAAGCGTGTAGCGAGGAGCACACGCTTTTTGCTTTTGCGCTCACAAGAAACCCTTCCTCGTGTTTTGCCGTTCAAACCGGCGCTCTTCGGAAAATCCTTCGGACCGGCTTAAAGCTGATCGTCGATCACTCATCGACTTCAGCCGATCGCCATGCCTGTACACGTCGAGATCTTGAACTCTTCGTGCACAGGTCCACGTAGGCATGCCTGCAGAGCATCGAAACATGCGCAGGAACCTCACACCCCTTTCGACACCGGCTTACGCAACGGTTGTTTGTTTCCTCATTGCGCTCACAGCGTGCAAGAAGGAGACGGAATTGGTCCCGGACAATCAGCCGCCCGACTACGAGGGCATTGCGACCGTTGTAACCGCGAACTACGTGAACCGGTTGTTCATCGACCTCATTGGCCGGGAGCCGCTGGATGTTGAGATGGCGGCGGAAGTCGCAGCCCTGGAAAGTGCATCGTTATCGCAAGCCTCGCGTGAAGCGCTTGTGAACAAATTGATGACGAGCGCCGCGTATCTCGAGGACGACAGCAGCTACACGAACAAGTACTTCACCCGGCAATACGAACTCTGCAAAGCGCGCTGTCTGGAAGCAGCCAGCGATGACATTGTGGATGGTGCGATCAGCGACGCTCAACAAGCCGCTTTGGCCGATTCCTTGGCCGGTAATACATCCGGCGCGAACGAAAGCAACTTGGAATTGCAGCGTCTTCTCGCCCTGAAACGTGCGCGTACGGATTACCGTGACGGTTTGATCGGTATTGATGAAGTGATGCGCCGGATGGTGTTCAACTCCATCTACGACGTGATCAATATGAACTCGTTCAACTTCATCAACGCCACCTTCGATAACCTGCTCTTCCGCTATCCTACACAGGCCGAGTTCGACGCTTCGTATTCGATGGTGGACGGCAACACAGCGGCGGTTCTGTTCACCCAAAGTGGCCAGAACAAGAGCGACTATTCCGGTATCATCACCTCCACCCCTGAGTTCTGGGAGGGCATGGTGCGTTGGAGCTATCGCACGTTCCTGGGTCGCGAACCCAGCACGTTCGAGACATACCAAGCCATGTCCGGGTTCCAGAACGATCATGATCTGCTGAAGGTGCAGCGACGCATTCTTACAACGGACGAGTACGCCAACATCCAACCCTGATCGCCATGCGCAACAAACTACTCCTTCTCTTTCCTTTGGTCGCCATACTGGATGCGTGCACCAAGGAGCCGATCTATGAATTGAACGACGTCGGTATCCTGCCGCCCAGTGCGAACAAGGACCAACCGAAAACGAACGAACAGTATGTCGCGATACTGCATGCGAACCTTTTCCAGGATGGCTTGAGCGCGAACGAATTGTATGGCATCGGCCAATGCATCGAGAGTATCGGCGACAAGGAGTTGGCGCGTGAAGTGCTCATCAGCAACTTCATGAACAAGCCCGGTGTCATCATTCCAACTGATGCTTCCATGCGGGCGGACATCGATGCCTTCACCGTGGAAACGTATCGCCGCTTTCTCGTGCGTGATCCCAGCGAAGCCGAAAAAACCTGGTTCCGCAACTACATCGAAGCTGATCCCAATGTGACCCCGGAGATCGTGTACTTCTCCTTCGCCATGAGCAACGAGTACCTCTTCTACTGATACTGAACAGCCATGATGAACCGACGCAAATTCATTCAACGGGCTACCGCGGCCGCAGCGGGGGCTTTCGTTATGCCCTATATCCTCCCGAGCGGTCGCTTGTTCGCTGCAAGTGGTGGCGGCGGCCTCGCGCAACACGTTGTATTGGTCATGTTCGCTGGTGGTGTTCGGCAACAAGAGAGCGTGTTGAAGCGCTACCTCGGTGATAGTCAGAACGAACCGTACGAAGGCAACATCATGTACAACATGATGAGCGGTGGTGCCCCAACGCAGAAGATCGTGTATGGTACTGGCCTCGGAGGTATCAATCCGATCCCTTCGCTTCTCGGTCAGTCGCTGGAATCGCAGGGAACTCTTTTCGCTGAGATGCGCGCTGTGAACGCGGGCCATTTCGGGGGATTGAACTCACTGCTTCAAGGTTCGCAAGCCACCACACAGGGCCTCACGCAGAAGCCGTTGAACCCTACCATATTCGAATACCTGCGTCGCCACGCTGGTGTGCCAGCGAGCAAGACCTGGTTTGTTGGGAACACGATCGGGAACAGTGTCCCGTTGTTGAACTACAGCACGCACCCGCAGTACGGAGCACGTTATGGCGCCAACTTTTTTGCGCCCAATATCACGTTCGGCCCGCTTGGTGATCAGTATTTGAGCGATGCCAAGGTCTACCATCCGCAGGACCAGTTGGGGCCGATGTACGAGATGCAAGCCTTTCTCAACAACAGTTTCAACCTGATGAGCGAAGCGCAAATGGGCATCGGCAATACGCCTGAGGAGAAGCAGGACATCAAAGCTTTCATGGTGGAGATGTTCCAAAAGACACAGAACGGCACGATCGCACATCCGCCAGTTCATGATAATGGCGATGCCCAGACCGTCGGTTACGCATGTGAAGTGATGAAGTGGT
>JANNYL010000563.1:0-3215 GCA_031410075.1 Flavobacteriales bacterium | reverse complement strand
AATCCCCGCGATTGCGCGCGAAAACCGGAAATCGCAGGTCGTAGCAGACCTGAAGAAGGATCCGCCATTGGTTCAGTTCAACGATCACGCGTTCCTTCCCACGATCATAGTTGTCCTTTTCCTCCGCCATGCGGAAGAGGTGGCGCTTGTCGTAGTGCGAGACTTCTCCGGAGGGCGTTACGAAGAGTCCTCGATTGAAGAAATGGCCAGCCTCAGCGATGATCACGCTTCCGTAGATCGCTGCTTCCGTCGTTCTGGCCTGTTCCTTCATCCACCTTACCGTCGCGCCGTCCATCGTCTCAGCGAGCTCTTTGCTTCGCATGCTGAAACCGGTCGTGAACATCTCCGGCAACACGACCAGGTCCGTAGCACCTTTCAGCGCAGCGATCTTCTCACCGAACATCGCACGGTTGGCGGTTGCATCCTCCCAGTGCAGCATGCTTTGCACAAGTGTCACCCTCAGATCGCGCATAGCTTTTCGATGGCGTTATCCAGTGTCTCATCCTGCTTGGCGAAACAGAAGCGCAGAATACGTTGGTCAGCTGGTGCATTCTTGTAGAACGGACTTATCGGGATCGCGGCCACGCCGAACTCGCGGGTGACGCGTTTGGCGAACTCGATATCCGGCTCATCGCTGATGCGGCTGTAGTCCGCGAGCTGGAAATAGCTGCCTTCGCAAACCAATGGCTCGAAGCGTGAGGTACGCATGCCGATCACGAAGCGATCCCGCTTGTCCTCATAGAAACGCGGAACGTTCTCGTAGTTCATCGGCTCTTTCAAGTATTCGGCCAATGCGTGTTGTATCGGCGTGTTCGCGCTGAAGACATTGAACTGGTGCACCTTCCGGAACTCGGTCATCAACTCTTTCGGCGCGAGCGCGTAGCCCATCTTCCAGCCAGTGGTGTGGAAGACCTTGCCGAAGCTGAAGATCACGAAGGCCCGGTCGCGGAGCTCGGGATAGTTGATCGCGGAAGCATGCGGTTCTCCATCGAACACGAGGTGCTCATACACTTCATCACTCAGCAGGATGATGTCCGTGCCACGGAGCATGTCCGCGATGCGCTTCATGTCCGCGTCCCGGAGGATGGTGCCGGCCGGATTGTGCGGCGTGTTGATCATCAGCATACGCGTACGCGGAGTGATAGCTGCCTTCACCGCGTCCGCATCGAACTTCATGTCACTGCCCAAGCGAACGTGAACGGGTTTGCCGCCGAACAGCTCGACCGTGGGCGAGTAGCAGTCGTATGCCGGATCCACAATGATCACTTCATCGCCAGGTTGAACGACTGCACCCAGTGCGGTAAAAATGGCTTGCGTGCCTCCGGCTGTTACCGTGACTTCCGTATCCACATCGTAGCTGAACCTGTAGAGCCGTTCCACTTTGGAAGCGATCGCTTCGCGCAATGCGGGCAGGCCGGGCATCGGAGCGTATTGGTTGTGCCCGGCTCTCATCGCGGTGTTCACCAAGTCGCTCAGCTTCTCGTCTATCGGAAAATCCGGAAAGCCCTGGCTTAGGTTGATGGCGCCGCACTCCTGTGCCAACTTGCTCATCACCGTGAAGATGGTGGTGCCTACACGGGGGAGTTTGCTGTTCAGTCGCAACGGCGAGGTGGTGAAGGACATCCGAGCCGAAGCTACTATGCTTGCGCTGAATGATGTGTTATACCATGCCGGTCAGCATCGGGCAGTGGGCTCCACGAAGCACTCGCTCGGTCGTGCTGCCGCGCAAAGCATCCAGGAACCCGTCATGCCCTTTGGTGGCCATTACGATGAGGTCCACGTTGATCTCCTTTTCCACCGCCAGGATCGTTTCGACCACCTCGCCTTCGCGACTGGTCTTCTTCCATGTCCAGCCGTTCCGTTCGGGCAAGTCTGGCGACGGCATATCCGCTTGTGGCCCAACGAAGAGCAACGTGAACTCGGGGTTCTGCAGTGCCAGGTGGTCGGCCAAGAGCGTGGCTGCGCGTATGGCCTGCAACGGGTCCGGATCAGGCGAGATCGGCAGCAGCATGCGCTTGAGAGCCACCTTGCCCGTGGATGGTTCAACGAAGCCCGCACGATCATGCCGGATGAACAGCGTGGTCGCACCACTGGCCCGCAACAAGGGTTCCGCCACCCTGCGTTTCATCCAACCAGTGTTTCCGGCCTCCTGGTTCGTGGCCAAGACCACGAGATCGGTCGGGTGCTTGTCCAGGTAATCCGTGCAGGTCTGGAGCGGGTCACTTCCATGGGCCAGTAATTTCTTCACGCCGAGCCCCAATGCAAGGAACTCGTTCGGGTCCATATCGTCCTTCAAGAGCCCCCATTTCTTCAATGTGCGACGGACCTGGGGCATTTCATCCCAATCCTCTCGATCGCCTCCCACATGCAGAATGGTGAGCGAAGCGTGGGACGCAAGAGCTAAACGGAGCGCATGAAGAAAGGCGGTACTGCTGGCCTCTGAAAGATCCGTGGGATGGAAGATGTGCTTGATCGTACGTTCCGGTATCATGGTGCCGCAAGTCCGCATTCCATTCTTATGGAACAAGGCGCGTAGGGCAAAGGACAGCTCACGTGGATATCCAACCGGTCGCGATCGTCTTCCTCTCTATGCACCACTCACGAGTTGCACTCGTGTCGCTCACTCTTTCGACACCGTCGCCGCCAAGTACTCCCGGTTCAAGCGTGCGATATGCTCCAAACTGATATTCTTCGGGCACTCTATCTCGCAGGCACCGGTATTGCTGCAGTTTCCGAAGCCCTCCTTGTCCATCTGCTCCACCATGGCCAGCGCACGGCGTTTGCTTTCCGGCTTGCCTTGAGGCAGCAGTGAAAGTTGCGAGACTTTCGCAGCCGTGAACAACATCGCAGAGCCGTTCGGGCAGGTGGCGACGCATGCACCGCAGCCGATGCAGGTGGCCGCATCGAACGCCTTGTCCGCATCGTCCTTCGGGATGGGCACTGCGTTGCCATCCACGAGGTTGCCGCTGGTGTTGATGCTCACGAAACCGCCAGCCGCTTGGATGCGATCGAAGGCGCTGCGGTTCGTTGCCAGATCCTTGATGACAGGGAACGCTTGTGCGCGCCAGGGCTCCACGTGGATCGTATCGCCATCCTTGAACCGCCGCATGTGCAACTGGCAGGTGGTGATGCCCTTGCCCGGACCATGTGCCTCGCCGTTGATGAAGAGGCTGCAGGATCCGCAGATGCCTTCGCGGCAGTCGTGGTCGAACGCG
>JANNYL010000562.1:0-1594 GCA_031410075.1 Flavobacteriales bacterium | reverse complement strand
ACTCGGTGACCTGTTCCGGGTTGATGTTGGGCCTGAACGAAGCCCTGCTGCCAGATGGTGTGCGCGCATTCCCCACAGTGCTCGGTTCGGGAGAAATGTTGACACTGACCACGACCGGTCCGATCACCGGTGAAGTGCGGATGCGCTTGTTCGATATGAGCGGCACAGTGCGGATGGATCAACGGTCCACCTCTGGCATTTCAGCAGGAAGCATGCACCTCACGTTGCCCCGGTTGCTTCCGGGCGTGTACATCCTGCGGCTCAGCGGCGCAGTGCGTGCGGAGCAACGTATCGTGGTTCAGTAGGATCGCACAGCCGATCTTCGTTGCGAAACATCCCGTACTCCGATGCGCCTTCGTTCGATCTGTTCCACTGTGCTAGTTGACGCGTGCCTGTTCATAGTGCCTGCATCGGCCCAATGGACCTGGACAGCCCTCGCTCCGCTTCCAATACCCACGGCCAACCACGCGCTATGCGCTGCACAAGTCGGAGGGAGCTGGAACGCGTACGCCTTCGGTAGCATCACCACGGGGTTGACCAACTCGGACATCCATCGCAGCGCTTATCGGTATGATGTGGATGCCGATCAATGGAGCGAGCTGCCGGACATCCCGGACACCTTGGGCAAGATCGCGTCGGCGGCGAGTGTGATCGGTACCACGGCCTATGTGATCGGTGGCTACCATGTGTTGGACGGGTCGCCGTTCGAGATCAGTTCCAACCGGGTGCATCGCCTGGATCTGCTCACCAACGCGTGGCTTACGGATGGCGCACCCCTGCCAGTGCCGATCGATGATCAGGTGCAAGCTGTTTGGCGCGATAGCCTGATCTATGTGATCGCTGGTTGGAGCAACACCACCAATGTGCCCAACGTGCAGATCTATGATCCAGCGTTCGATCAATGGGCGGTGGGCACGCCTCTGCCGAACAACAACCAGTACAAAGCATTCGGCGCGAGTGGTGTGATCATCGGCGACACGATCTACTACTTCGGTGGTGCTTCCACCGCATCCAACTTTCCCGCGCAGGACAAACTGCGCATCGGGCATATCGATCCATTGGATCCCACCACCATCACCTGGCTGCCCGCGATCACTGGTGGTCTTGGTGCGCGGTATCGCTCAGCGTGCATCGTTTCTGGCGATCGACCGACATGGGTAGCCGGCTCCGCCGTGAGCTACAACTATGATGCGGTGGCATACAACGGCAGTGGCGTGGTGCAACCCGCTACGCTCGTGGAGCAATGGAACGGTACTTCAATGTCCAGCGTTGGCAACACCGTTCCGCACGTGATGGATTTACGCGGTGCTGGTGATCTGGGCGGTGGCATGTTCATCATTGCTGGAGGCATCGGCATGTCGGCAACCGTATTGGATAGTGTGTGGCTGGTGAGCATTGACGATGTCGGCTTAGAGGAACCAGTGGACCGATCCGTTCAGGTTTGGCCCAATCCTGTCTCGTCCTGAAAAAAGTTGACGGGTTAAAGGACTAAGTCCTGTGTTGGGTTTACAAGTTGAGGTTTGACCTGTGTGAGGTTGACAGTGCGATAGTAGTTCTTCCATCTGCGCTTGGGCTTGTGGTCCAGCAGATGGGC
>JANNYL010000561.1:0-2938 GCA_031410075.1 Flavobacteriales bacterium | reverse complement strand
CGCTCAAATGCGTCGAAGGGGTCCAGACCCGGAACCATAGCACTGCGTTCGGTACAATAATTCACTTCATAGATGTCGCCCTGCTGGATGTGATGGAGCAATAGTTCCACATTCCGCAAGTAGCGCTCCTTGGGGGTGTGTCGCTGCCAGTTGGCCATTGGTGGTGGCGGTGCGGATACCATGGGAGAGAAGAGCTCGGTACGCCAACGGTCATTATAAGCTTGGGCAGATAGGCCTTGTGTCCATTCGGTCACCGTCCCTTCTTTGCACTGAACGAGTATTTCTGGCGCCCACCATCCATGCTCGGCGAACGATCCATCCGGCACATGTCTGCTCTGTATCCGGTCAGTGGCATCCGAATAATTGAAGCTCAAGTGGCCTATTGCCCCAAACCCATTCCCAATTAGTTCCGCGGAAGGAGCAACTCCCATCCCAATAACCCATTCACCGGTATCTGCCGACCGGCGTACGAGCACCTGGTCGAACGCCGCCAAGGCCCGCCAATTCAGGGATCCAGACCAAGGGTACTGCTGCTTTTGAACCACTGTTGAAAAACGGTTGCGGCCAAGTTATCCCGGTGCGGCAACCCTCCACCAGTTCTTACGTCATATCCCCATTGGAACGGACGTATTCCCTTGCCCAAAAAACCCCACCATATGCTCCTGAACCGCTTCTGGCAAGGCTTTCCAGCACCACTAACCCCGACCGATCTTCAGGCTTCCCCGCGAGGAGCGAAAAGTGGCCTAGGGGGCTTGTGTTTCGAACCCGCTTCTCCTACATTTGACGCTGTCATGAAGAAAACCGTACTCCTTCTTAGCCTATTTGCCACATCAATCTGCTTCGGGCAGACCGGCAGGGCGCGTTTGGTCTTCAACAACGCTGGTGGAACGGCCTATATGGTCTTCAACCCTGACCCACGTCCTGCATTCAACTCGGGAGCTTATCTGGTTCTGGATTCAAAAGGCCCTGATGCGATCACTTTGTTGCCAGCTGCGCCAGTAGCAACCGGGAATATCAGATCGGAAGCACCGCAAAACAAGATCAGGTGGGCAGTCTCTGACACTGTGCATGCAACGCCTTATTTGATCCCCTATGGTAACCAAGCGAATGTTGGCTTGCCTTTTTCGTTGGTGAAGACATCGCCTGCCGGTGGTGCGGGTTCCTTCGTTTGCGCAACCTATAGTTCCTACCCGTATATGGCCTCCTCGCCATACGCGGGCCCAGCTCCTGCTGGTACAGAGTGGGACAATCGCAACTACATGGCCCCAGCTGGTGTCACGCACATGAATGACTTCGCACTCGGGAGCGTGGATAATTCCTTCAACGCGGTAAATCGATTCTGGATCGTGGATGCCCAAGAAGCGAATGCAGCTCTTTGGACCAACTATGCCGTGAAACCTAACGTGATCATGAACTTCGATAATCCATACGGGGATATCGATGTGGTCGCTCCTTCGGATGTGTTGGTCCCCGGCCCTGGCTTAGGTTCTACTGACTTGCAAGCTCAACGGTTCAATACAACAGCCCAAAAATGGGGTGATTATGTATCGGCCCCAACAAGCGTTTATTCCAATCAACCAGCCACAGGCCGGGTGAACGGTGTAACCATTGGAGGTGCTAGTTTCTTCCGGACTTGGACGCTTTCATCGGTAGCCAATCCACTGCCTATTGAACTTACCAGTTGGAAAGGTGAGTGTGATGGCAAAGAGGTAAAGCTCACTTGGACTACTGCATCGGAGTCTAACAACGACTATTTCACCATCGAAAAAAGCCGTGATGCGTTGGTATGGGAGAATATCGGTGAAGTGGATGCCGTGGGCAATAGCTCAAGCGAAACCCAGTATGGTTTCAACGACGACCGTACGGATGGTTTGGCATACTACCGCCTGAGCCAAACGGATAATGATGGCACTAGCGTGGTATTTGATGTGATCGCTGCTGGTTGCGACGCCAACAGCACCGAGATCGTGAACGCTTGGGATGATGGTGCCAATGTGAATGTGCTGGTAAGCAGCACGCAGGATGGCGTGTATGATGTGTACCTGATGGACGCTGCAGGCAAGAACATGGTAACCCGCACATCACAAGCCATCAACAAGAATTTCACCCAGCTCACCTTCAACAAGAACGGTGTGGCCCGCGGCATGTACACGATCACCTTGCAGAACAACGACAATGTGATGAGCCGTCGTATTGTGCTGATGTAAGGGAACCGGTTCGATCCTGAAAAGGCCTTCTTCGGAAGGCCTTTTTCTTTTGTGGTCGACCGATCAACCTGGAACCTAAGGGCGGCCTAGGCAATACCAGACTATTTCTGGTAAACACTGATGGTATGGCTGTCACATTTGGCGAACCAACTGCGCCAACGCGTTCACCCATGACGGCAGTGCGTTCAGGCTCGGCACCAGATGCAACTCCTTGCCGCCGTGTTCTTTGAATATCTCCTCATACTCGTCACCGATCTCAATCAAAGTTTCCAAGCAATCTGAGATAAAGGCCGGACTAACGACCAATAATTTTTCACATCCCGCCTTGGCCAATTCTTCAACGCGCTTATCGCTGAAGGGGGTGACCCACTTGCTGTCCAATCGGCTCTGGAAGCCCACGGACCACTTGCCAGGTTCCAGACCACAGCGTTTCGCCAACGCGCGGGCTGTGGAATGGCACTGCATCTTGTAGCAGCTAGGATAGGCATTGTGATCGCCAAGTTCGCAAGGACAGCCCGCAACCGGGTTCTTGTCCAATGCACTCTGCAGATGATCCGAGCAGGCCGTATGCGAGCGTTGAATGTGGCGGTCGGGCAGGCCATGGAAGCTGAACAACACATGCCCGAATTTTTCCGGGGTACACGCCAGGATGCGTTCGGTGAAGGCGGCCAAATAACCTTCTTCCCTGTAGAAGGAAGGCAAGGTGGATATCGGCGGAATATCATTCCAAG
>JANNYL010000560.1:0-11786 GCA_031410075.1 Flavobacteriales bacterium | reverse complement strand
AGCGCGACTTTCACACCGCCGATACCGAGCTTGTTCTTAATGGTTTGGAATAGACCCATGATGTAGTATTTGAGTAGGTTTTTTACTTGAGAAGGGCGACAATATAGAAGTGCCGCGCAGACCCACAAGAGATCCACGATCAGGACCCTTCCTTCTCGCGGGTGTTCCGATCGCGGCGGAGCAAGCGGTCGGGCCGTTTGCGACTTTCCAAAGATCTTCAAAGGCCGCTCAGTGGTCACAAGCGACCCCCGCCTGTTTGGTGGGGTCATGCATTGGGCTGGAGCACTTGCTCGAAAATCGGGCATACGTCGGTTTCATTGCGAGCAGCCTTTCTCCGGTTGGAAGCGTCTTCCGTTGTGAACGAAATTGTACATTCCATCTTCCAATGACCCGCCACCTTCACCTCCTTGCGCTGCTGCTGCCCGTCCTTGCGAACGCGCAGACTTGGCAGGTATTCCTCAGTAGTTCCACGGTGCACGACCTGGATGTGCGCGGGAACACCTTGCTGGTGGGCCTGGATCACCGTGTAGCGGTGCTGAACACGGCCAACATGGAGAGCGAACTGTGGATGCCTCCGCTCACATCGAACGGCAATGAGGTGGTGCCGGTGCGCTATGTGGCCATTGACGACAGCGGTGCGTGTTGGGCGTCGGTCTCGTCCTATGGCCAAGGGCTGTGGCGCCTGTGGAACGGAACGTGGGATAACTTCCGGGAGGCGAACTCGGAAATGCCCGATGACTTCCCGCTATACCTGTTCGCTGATCGCGCCCACCAGAAGCTCTGGGTGGATGGCGTGGGGAAGGGGTCCTTCGATGGGACCGACTACGAGCCTGCCGGTGCCTACACAGGACCGAGCGCCGCTACGAGCAACGGTGACCTGTGGACCGCAGCGAACAACGAGTTGTACCGATACGACGGCATGAACACGCAGGTGTACGATACGGTGAATTCCGATCTGCCGCATGAAGGCGTGTATCGGTTGGCAGCGGATAGCGCTGACGTGATCTGGTTCGCCATGCAGCGCTATGATACGATCACTTGGGTGGGGTCGACCACCATCGGCACCTTCGACGGCACGGTTTGGCAGGAGTACACGGATACCACCAGTGCGCTTTCGCTGATCACCGAGCCCGTGGTCGATCTCGTCATCGACACCAACGGGACCGTGGTGATCGCTACGTGGGACCGCCTGATCGAGTTCGATGGGGTGAGCGCCGTGGAATACTCCTATGCCTCTGGGGATCTGCCCGACGTGAGGATCACAGCCCTGGTCATTGGACCGGACGGCACCCGATGGATCGGCACGGCCACGGACGGTCTATTGCGCATGCAGGGTGGCAACGTGTCTGTCGTTGAGCTCGGTGATGACCCGTTGACCGGTAACCGCGTGAATACCTTGCTGGTGGATGGACAGGGGCGCGTGTGGGCAGGTACGGATCACCACGATAATTCATATAACGATCCTGGTATCGTTATGCTGGACGACACCGTTTGGACGGTTTGGTCAGAAGCGAACGGCGACAACCCGGGCAGCGCGCATGCCATGGAAATGGATCCGTACGGCAACGTCTTCATAGCGGGTGGAACGGGCGTGTTCAAACGCAATGGCACGTTCTGGGAACCGCGATGTGTGGTCGGTGGATATGGTTTCGACAATTCGGATATCACCATCAGCAGCGACGGCACATCCTGGCTGCAGTACTATTACTATACCGGCCTTGCGCAGTGCGACGCGGACGGTAATTTCACGAACCTCGTAACGCCGCTCGGGAGCAACATGCGGTGCGTGGAATACACCACGACGGGGGACCTCTGGGTGGGCAAGCATTACGAGCTGGCCCGTAGAGATGCCATGGGGAACTGGACGGTGTACGACGATCAGAACGCTCTGCCGTCCATGGGCACGATCAATGACATAGAGGGCGATGCGAACGGGGTGGTATGGGTGGCGGGCAATGATCTCTATCGCTTCGATGGCACCACATGGACCACTATTCCCAACCCGGTCCCCTTCGGTTGGATGGACGACCTGGAGATCGAGCCGAGCGGCGTGATCTGGGCTGCCCTGGGTGTGTACGGGCTCGCGCGATACGATGGCTCTTCGTGGATTGTGTGGGACAATACCAACTCCCCGCTGATCTCCGACTATGTGACGGAGATATCGCTCGATCCCGGACGCCACCGTTTGTGGGGCGCAACGTATGGCGGTGGCCTCTTCTACCTGGAAGATGAAGACCTCGTCATGGGTACTTCCGCGCCCGTATCACGGACACCGACACTGACGGTGTATCCGGTGCCGAGCAGCGATCGCGTGCTCGTGCGTGTACCCTCCGGCAGCGGTGGATCAGGCGCGTTGGCGGTGTATGATGCGATCGGTGCATGCATAGCATCCATGCTCTTCAACGGTGTCGAAGCCTCGATCGATGTGCACGGATGGCCCCCGGGCCCTTATGTGGTGCGCGTTCTTGCGAATGACCGTTCGTGGAGCGGCCACTTGATGGTGGAGTGAGTTGTTAGCCAACGGCAGGTGTACTCCCAAATCACCACTCTCTGACCGCTGCTCGCGAGGCGTGTGTAGCGATACCGGGAAAACTTGCGGCCCGTAGCCGTGATCATCAAGTCCAGCGGGGCGGCGAAGGGGTGAACGGAGGTGTCGCTCCGGCCACAGGCTAAAACCCGCATCTTGCAGTTCCGCGAACGCGCCGATCCCGAACATGAAGACATCCTGCATCCTCTCCATCGCGCTCTTGGGTGTCGGTTGCTCGAACTCTGGAGAGCAGTTGTCGGACCGCACGGCCGCAGCATCCTTGCCCTTGTTCGCCACGATCTGCGGCGAGGTGTGGTCCTCGCGCAACCTTGATGTGGCCACCTACCGGAACGGCGATCCCATTCCGCAGGTAACGGATGCGAACGCGTGGGTGAAGCTGACCACTGGCGCCTGGTGCTGGTACAACAACGACTCGGCCAAGTACCACCGTTACGGCAGGCTTTACAACTGGTACGCGGTGAACGATCCCCGTGGTCTCACGCCTGCCGGTTGGCACGTGCTCACGGATGTAGAATGGGAAGCAATGGAAACATGCCTCGGCGAGGATTCGGTCGGGTATCGCATGCGGGCGGCGGGTGTCCAGCACTGGCCCGGACCAGCTACGGCCGCCGACAACAGCAGCGGCTTCAACGGCCTTCCGAGCGGCATACGAACGGATGGTGGAACGTTCATCTGGGCGGATAGCTCTGCAGTGTATTGGACATCCGTGGAGGGGAGCGTGAGCGAAGCTTGGTGCGGTCGGTTGATCCACTACTCCAACCTCCATGGAGTCCCTGCGATGGTTACCGGCGTGGGCTACATGAACAAGGCGGACGGCTATGCGGTGAGGTGCGCGAAGGATCGGTAGTGACCGTTGTATGCGATAGGTTTGGTGTCCAATGAAAATGGCGCTGCCTTACCTCAGTTTCCTTCTACTGCTCTTGGCGTGTGGCACTGCTACCAAGAATGTCGCACCAGTTGCGCAACCGTTGACCTCCACCATCGATCAGTCGTTGGACACAGCAGCGGTATACCACACCGCCATCGCCGATTACATCAAAGCCATGGGCACGCGCGATGGTTCCTTCCCGGACACGGTGTTCATCGGGGAGCATGAAGAACTCCCGGATATCGAGCTTCCGGCCGTCATTGAGCAGGTTTCCGTGCGCATTGTTGCACCCGCTGAAGCCGAGAGCTTGAAGAGCGGAAAGCGCTTCGCCTACCTCAATGTCTTCGGCTGGTTCACTCCGGGCCAGGTGGAGTTCTATGTGGTCCGCTTCCAGCAAGGCATGCGTCATTGGCCAGATGGGCGTGATGATCGGCACTTGTATTACAGGGTCGGCGCCGAGCAGAGCGTGTGGGTGTTGGACAGCTTACGTCCATAGTTCGGTCGGGTATGTGCACCGCTTGAAAACTGCATAGGCCGCGGTCACCCAAGGCAAGACCGATCCGCGATGTTGAAGGTCGTGGTAGGAATATCGATCAGGCGTTCTAGGCGATTTCGAACGCACACGTTCCGAACCACGACCGGATCACTTCTTCATGTATGTCAAAGGCCTCTTTCGGCCCGATCGCCGTAACGATGAACTGCTGCTGGCCAGCGGTTGCGCGCCTTTCGCGAATGCGCATGGGCAGCACGTGCTCGCGACTTTCACCATCCAGAACAGCCTCCACGGCCCTGAGCGTTCCGCGCATGAGCATCTGCTCGGTATTCGCTGTGGTGACGGTCGGCGCGGATGTGAACAGCGTGTCGAATTCCGCAAGCCAATTCGTGCTGGATGGATCCGGAGGAGCGCCGAGATCTTCGTGCAGCAAGTATCTTTTTGCGTACAGCACCGTCAACAGCGGATCTCCGGGAAGGATGTACTTCAGAACCAACACAACGAAGCCATCGCCTTCGCGGATGTCTTCTTCGCAGGACCACGCCGGCCCGGTCGGTGCTTCATAGACCCGTATGGCGCCATCAAAGGCCTCTTGGAACCGTATGCGCGGTGCCTTCTTCTCGGAAGTCCTGAGGATCCTGGAAAGCAAGCCCATGAGACCAAGATACCTGGTCAGGCCGGCTCAACGTTGGTCCACGATCAACCTGCGTGCTTCGCGCCGATCGTTCCACATGACCTCCACCAGATAGGTGCCAGTGGCCAGTCCGAGTCGGTTCATAATGACACGATCACTCGCGGGCAGGATGCGCCGAAGCTCACGGCCCAGGGGTTCGCGGAGAACGATGGATAATGGTCGAACAGAGTCAGAAGAGATCCGGCGAACCACGGACCTGATCGTGGATAGCGAGGCAGCCGGAACAACGGATCCGATACCCGCTATTCCGGCTGCGTTCGTCGGAGTTCGTCCTACTGCTTCTGGAAGCGCGCACTACGGGTGCCGGTGGCGTTGGTCACACGAAGCACATAAGCACCGGTCGCGAGTGCGTCGATGCCAATGCACTGGTCGCCTTGCTGATTGAAGGATCCGATCCGCTGGGTGCGACCCGCTGCATCAACGATGGCCCAGCTTGAGCCTTCGCTGACCGCCTTGATCGTGATCTCATGGGTGGCGGTCGTTGGGAGAATGGTCAATGACGCGTTGGCGTTCTCCTGTTCACCGATGGATGCAGTGCCATCGACATAGAGGTTCACGGATTGGCTGTTTCCTGTTAAGCGGGGGAAAAGTGGTGTGCTGTTCCACAACTCGACGCGATCGTCCGCAGCACGCACGGTCTTCACGGTGTTGCTGAAGTTGCCCAGGTCGGTCTGCAAGGTGCCGGCACCGGAATAGGTCCACGTCTCACTACCTGGACCTTGTGTTCCGTCGTTCGTGTCGGAGAAGGAAGCGCCGTAGGCCAGGGGCGTTTGCAATACGGTCTTGAGGTTGGTGTACACTTCGGTATTCAAGGGGGCGTCCCCGCAGATCACTTCGAACCCGTTCGCTCCCACCAGCAGGTAGGCATAGATGGCCGATCCCCCGGTCGGTGTGCTGATGAACACGTAGTTGGCCGTGGGGTATTGCGCGGCGTAAGCCGTGCCGGCCGCGGGCGCCATGGAGACGGTGCCGGCGAGGGCCCAAGTGGCGCTGGTGAAGTCCCAGGTCTGGCCCGTCCCATCGCTGGGTTCGCTGATGCTGCCTGGGTCCGTGAGCAGATACCAGTCGAGCGTGAGGGTCGTGGTGGGGAAGTCCGCGATCTGCAAAGCGTGCTGCGCCGCCAGTGCAGAGGTCAGCAGGAACAAGGATAACGACGTGTAGGAATGCATCATGGATCGGGTTTTAAAAGGTGAAAACCGCAAGCACCTTTCTGGTCGTACCACTCTAACGTGGATGATGCACGAGGGTAAGGTAGGGGATCCACATCCCATCTACTCCTCTTTAATTCGCACGCAGCCCGAGAACGTACACGGATGGCGCGCTGTTCAGCGCTCCACGACCATCAACTTCCGCACTTCGCGCCGATCGTTCCGCGTGACCTCCACCAGATAGGTGCCCGTGGCCAGTCCGAGCAGGTCAATGCTGACACGATCACTTGTGGGCAGGATGCGCCGACGCGCGGCCCAGCGGATCGCGGAGAACGACAGATGATGGCCGGCCCTCGGCGGCATCAAGAAGCGATTGCACGTGGATCCCGATCGCTCAGTCCTTCTTCTTCTCCGGAACGAAGTCGAGGAACCACAGGAGCCAGAGGAACTAAAGCGCCTCGGACCAATGACCACCGGTGAAACAGGTGAAGCCTTGAGGCCGATGAGTCCGAGGAAGCCGAAGATCCAGCGTGAGTTCTTCATGGCACGAGCGTATTTCATCGAAAGATAATCATCGGTGAAAAGGATCGACCTGGGAGCTTTACACGCACGGTGTTCTGCGATGAAGGTGCCTGGTAGGTGATGAACGCTTGGCCGCTGATCCAGACCTTTGACCCATGCATCCCTGGCTGGCTCCATTACGAGCATCGTTCAAGCGTCACGCCTGTGCTCCGAACGCGGCGGCGGTCTTCGCTTACATGAAGGGCATCGCACCCTTCATTGGATTGATGACCGACAAGCGCCGTGCGCTCGTGCGGGAGCACATCGCCGAACATGGCGCCCCGAGCCTCGGTCAATTGCCGGGGATCACCCGTGCAGCTTTCGCGTGTACGGAACGTGAGATGCACTACACCGCCGTGGACCTGCTCAGGAAGTACGCGAAGAAGCTGGGGCCGGAGCACCTGCCGCTCGTGGAGGAGCTCATCACCACCAAGAGTTGGTGGGATACGGTGGATATCCTGGCCATCCACGTGGCCGGCGCCATCCTCAAGGCGCATCCGAAGGAGATCCCGAAGTGGAACAAGCGCTGGATCAACAGCCAGAACATGTGGCTCAACCGCACGGCCATCATCTTTCAGGCAGCATGGAAGGAGGACACCGATCGTGAGTTGCTCTTCGCGAACATCATCAAGCATGCCTCGCACAAGGACTTCTTCATCCGGAAGGCCATCGGTTGGGCGCTACGGTCGCTGGCGGAAACGGATCCCGCTGCGGTGAAAGCCTTTGTACGTGCCCACAAACTCTCACCGCTCAGTGAGCGGGAGGCGTTGCGGAAGTTGTAGCTGATGGTCGCAGCGATGTGCTGCCGCTAGGAGCAAAGGAGGTTGCCCCACGAAACTCTGTTGCGTCAAGTGCCGTAAGATGTTGCGATCGTGTTCTGTACCTAGCGAACCAGGATCATCCAAGGAAATGAACACCTCCAGTATGATCCCGGCCCTTGTCCTGCTCTGCAGCACGGAGCTCGCATTACCTGAGTGCGAAGCCCAGGACGAGACATTCACGCTGAACGGTGTGGTAAAAGATCAGGACAGCCGTGCACTACTCGGTGGCACCACTATCACGGCAATGGACACATTGGGCAAAGTGGCATCGGACCGCATTGTCAGCATCCGCGCGGATAAGCGTGGCAGGTACCAGCTATCCCTGCCGTACGACCACATCTATCGGGTGGAGTATTGGGCACAAGCTCATGTGGCCAAGCGTGTGATCATCGACCTCACGCAAACAAAAGCCAAGCACCGCGAGGGGGGAAACACCATGACGTTGGAGATCTCGCTATTCGCCATGATACCGCGTGTGGACTACTCGGCCTACTTGGTCCCCGTTGCCGTGTGCAGGTTCGATCGGGATGAGAAGAAATTCAAGTGGGATATGGCCTACAGCCAGGATCGCAAGGGCGAATTGGACCAGGTAAAAAAGGAGCAATTGGCCGAGCGCCGATCAAAGGTAGCAGGCCACTGATCAGGCCTTGCGTAAACGCTGGTCGTTGCCAGTCTTCAGATCGCGGGGTAGCATGCGCACAGTCCAGTGCATCAACACACTGTAATTCTTCCCGATCACGGCAAGGAAATAGCCGAAAGAATGCCACCGTACACAGTGCGCTGGCGAGGCACCTAACGCAGTAACGTCACGAATCCGTTCTTGGTGATCTCCTTCGTTTCTTCGCAAGGGTCACGCATGCGCATGGTGAACGGGTACAACCCACTCGGCAGGTCCGAGCCGTTCCATTTTTCCTGTGTGTCGTTGGTGGTCCATTGCTCGATCCCCCACCGGTCGAACACGCGGATCTCAAAGCCCTTTTCCGGAATGCGCACAGGTCCGGGCCATTCATCGTTGTTACCGTCGCCATTGGGAGTGAACGCATTGGGTAGAAATAGCGTCGGCTCGGTGCGCACATCGATCGTTACTGCGAGGGTGTCGTTGCACCTGTCGGGTTGCGTTGTATAAAGCGTGAAGTCGTAGAAGCCATAGCGCCTGAAATCCCATTGGAAGGATCCGCTGCAATCGTTCGTCACCAAACTGTCCCCAATAAAGAACGCGCAGGAATCAGCCACACTTCCCAGAACGATCTCCACCATGGGCGTGCATGGAATTTGTTCAGTGGAGAAGATCGCCGTTGGTCGCGGCCGAACGAAAATGCTGTCCAACACGGGTAAGTTGCCGCAGCCGAAAAGATCATAGCCCTGTAAGGAGATCGGCTGCCAGAAAGGTTCCGGCAAGATCACGGTCGGGCTGCCCAGGTTGCTGGTTCCGAAGCCGCCCCAGCGCCACACAAGTGAATCCGCGTCGGTGAGCGCTATCGTGTCCACGACGAAGGGGACTTTCATACACACTGTATCGGGAGCGGAGAAGGTCACGGTGGGGCTTGGTAGTTCGTTCAGGATCACCTGTGCGGTGGCAACACAATCGGAACTCGTATCCGTTGCGGTAAGGTCGATGGGGCCAATGGTACCTGCCGGTATCTGAATGGAGGTGGTCGATTCCCCTGTGCTCCATACATAGATGTCGGGCTGAAAGCCAAATTCCAATTCCGTGGTGAGCAAGGGAGGATCGGCCGGGCAATAATCGGGATTGCCGATTATTGTCACATCCGGATCACCCAGTTCAGCCCCTACAAAAGATGGACAAGTAGGGCCGACGATGGTCACGGAATAAATACCTGGTCCCAGGTTCGTCAAGGTGGTGTTCGTCTCCGTAGGGTCCTGGTCCCAAGTCCACGGAAATACTCCGCCGGTCAGGGTAAAGACCACAGTCCCATCGTCGTTCCCTGCGCAACTGATATTGGTTACAGTGATCGTACCGAGGGGTGGAATGATAGGATCCGTTATGTCGATCTCCAGAAAAGAAATGCAGCCAGAAGTATCGAGCACTTGCACCGAATAGAAGCCCGGAGCGAGATCGGTGGCAGTAGCACCGTTCAAGGTGAGATCATGTGCCCAGGAGTAGGTGTAAAGACCAGGGGCACCAACAACCGTGAGAGTTGCGTCGTCATCTCCCGGACAGGTTATCGGTGTGCCTACAAATGCGAGATCACATGGATCCTGGGCCAATGCCACTTGGCACATGGTGAGTATCGAAAGGACAAGGGCGAAGCGCATCAGCGTGCAAATATCGAGGAATGGCGGGGATCTTCTGATATGCAGCGGTGGACTTATGATCCGAGTAGCGATGGATCTTTATGGCTCGGGTTCGACCAGTCAGCAAAAGGGAGAACGGAAAGAGATAATTCCGACCGGGAATGGTGAAAATGCGGAACGGGATGACCCGCAGGCCATCCCGTTCTTCGCTGGACAATTTTGGATCAGTTCGTCAGATCAACAGCGTCCGGTGCAGCGCGTTCACATTGGGCGGCACAGCCGTGTTGATGGTGTCCATGCCACCTGGAACCCATGGTGAAACGAAGCGTAGTGAACGTGGCGATCGCGAAAGCGAGCAGGATGAATTTACGTTTGGTTCTCATGGGTCAGGCGTTGGGTGTTGTTGAAGGAGGAGTGCTTTCCATGGGGTGTTCCCATGGGCCGCAGCAACGGCCGCGGAATTTCTCGCGCATGGCCTGGCGTTGCTCATCGGTCATGCTTTGGCACTTGGCAACGTAGGCGTGCCGCATCTGCATGGGCGGCCCGCCCCAACGGCCGAAGCCGAAGAACATCCGGAACATGACCCCTGCCAAGAGGAGGAAAGCCAAAGCCGGGAGCAGGAAGGGGAAGAAGTACAGGGCTGCGCCTGTGAGCACGCCACCGAGGGCGAGTTTCCAGAACGGTGTCTGGTAGTTCATTTCGTGTTTCATAATGGGGTAGACGAACCACGGATCGCAATACTTTGATCATCCTGAAAAAAAGAATGGCCCCGTTACATCGGATGAAACTCCGGGGTACTGGGGCTGTTCTTTCCTCATTGCTCACGTGAAGGGCCGCAGCGATCCTGCCATCGTTTGCGCATCTCTGCGCGCTGTTCGTCGGTCATGGTGGACCACTTGTCCCGCCAATCGGAACGATGCTTCCAAGGGGGACCCCCTGCTTGGCCGTGCCTTCCGCGAAAACCGCCGAAGAGGATTCGGCAGAGTACCAATAGCCCGATGGCTTGCGGATAGGATAGGACCGCCCAACCGGTGAGTTCGGGGATGATCGCGTTCCACAAGAACATCACCGCGGCACCAAGCGCCAACGCGGCCGCGAGAAAGTAGAGCGGAAATAGGTAAGGGCGTTTCCAGGGGTTCATGGTCGTGTGTTCATTCTGGATGAAACCGTTCAACCGTTGTTCAAGTCGTTTTACACCGTGCGCAGGCGTTCGCGCAGCTTCATGACTGCGTAGCGTTTGCGGGAGATGATGGTTTTGAGGTTCTCGCCCTGCTCGTCGGCGATCTCTTGCAGCGTCTTTTCTTCCAGCTCGTTCTGCACGAAAACCAGGCGTTGATCCTCTGGAAGTTCTTCCAACCCGGCCATCAGTTCTTCCCAGAAGATCCGTTTCAATTCGGCCAGGTCCGGGTCTGTGTCGTCTGCCAAAAGGATATCCCGAAAGCCGAGATCGCCTCCCTCATCCTCGAAGGAAAAGTCCTCCAGTGGGATGGTGGTCTTCTTGCGATAACGATCCGTGATCTTGTTCCGCGCCACACGGTACAACCATCCGCTTACCTGTTCGATCGCTTCCAACTCGGGCTGGCTGACGAATTGGGTCCAGACATCCTGCAACACATCCTCCGCATCGGAGTCGGAACGAACGCGACCACGGATGAAGGCATACAGCGCTCGGCCATATTGCTTGACCGTGCTGGTAATGCTCCGTTGCTCTTCCGCCATTGCAGACCGTTCAACCTTGATCTCCACAAGGGGAAGACGGGTCCGTAGGGCAATTACTTCACGGGTGCTGAAAATCGTTCAGTTCCCACCAGTCAATTCCGCCTTAGGCAGCCTTTTCCCGTTCCACGAGATCTTTCAGCCTGATCAGCACGTCGACCCAATGATCACCGGCCTCACGTGCGAGACGCGTTCCGTGCCTGAAAGCGGCAAAATCACCATGGTTCACGGTTACTGTGGTCAGTCCGTCATCCTCGGGGTGGAGGGTAATGTCCACAGCGGTGTAGTTTTCCGGAAGATCGGGCAGTTTGGTGGAAGGCATGAAGGCCATATAGGCTAATCGGCGGGGAGGAGCTAGAACGGTGATCCGTCCTTTCAAACGGGGTACTTCACCAGCGTCCTCGCGATCGAACCAGACCAGTTCGCTGCCTTCCTGCAACTGCATATCCTCATGTGATCTCAGCAGTTGAAGGTTGTCCAATCCCTTGCTATTCAGCGCCTTCCAGATCACCTCAGCAGGTGCATCGATCACTACAGTGCGCTCTACGGTTGTTTCTTTCGTTGCCATTGTGATTATTAACGCGCTGATCCAGTGCCAAAGATGTACGGAAGGGAAAATCTGACAGAACGGTTACAGTTCAAGTGTGTTTTCGCCCTCTGAACTGAAGATCTGGCGGAATG
>JANNYL010000559.1:0-7500 GCA_031410075.1 Flavobacteriales bacterium | reverse complement strand
GACCCGTATCGAAATGGGGAACACCTTCGCCCAAAAGCAATTGGCAGACAGCCTGGTGCAAGCCAAGGATCGACTGCGGGCGAAATTCCTCTACGAGCAGGGTATTTCACGCGAACGCGAACGGCGCAACATTGTCCTGATCAGCGGCATTGGTGTATTGCTGTTGGCCGCGGGCCTGTTGAACAGATTGCTTTTCGTACGCCGCTCGCGCACAGTGATCCAACGCGAGCGTGACCGATCGGATGAACTCTTGCTCAACATCCTTCCAAAAGCCATTGCCGACGAATTGAAAGAACACGGGCGCGCCCAGGCGCGTGATATCGAGAACGTCTCGATCCTGTTCACCGATTTCAAAGGCTTCACGGAAATGAGCGAACGCTTGAGCGCACAGGATCTGGTCTCGGAGATCGATACCTGCTTCAAGGCCTTCGATGCCATCGTTACCGAACATGGCGTGGAAAAGATAAAGACCATCGGTGATGCCTATATGGCCGCCGGAGGGCTAAGCAGTGGATCCAACGATATGGCGTTGGCCACTGTGAAAGCCGCTTTGGATATGCAGGACTTCATGGCTCGATACGCGGCTGAGCGCACCAGCCAGGGAAAGCCTGCTTTCACCATGCGCGTTGGTATCCATACCGGTCCTATAGTGGCGGGCATCGTGGGCGACAAGAAGTTCGCTTACGACATCTGGGGAGACACGGTGAACACGGCCAGCCGTATGGAAAGCAGCGGCGCTGAAGGCCAGGTGAACATCAGCGAAAGCACCTATGCGCTTGTATCGAACGCGAACGACCTCCGCTTTGTGTCCCGTGGAAAAGTGCAGGCCAAGGGAAAAGGCGAGTTGGAGATGTACTTCGTGCAAAGCGTGGTACCGAGCGTACCTTGAGCATAGGCGTTCGCGAAGAAACACTAGGCCCATAACCAATTTCCCATCGCACATCGAACCTGGATCAGATGACCAGTGATCTGAGCGACCTTATCCAGCTAATGCCTCAACCTGGCAGTCCCAAATGCCATGCACTGCGAACAATTGAAGGGATCCCTATCACACGGGTCTTTGAGTTCGCGATGGGCAACGCTCAGCGAAAGATCGCGCTCTTCACCACACCATCGGATCCGCATTGCCCGCGGTACATGCCGCTGCAATTGAAATCGAGCACGATGTTCCCGTTGCGATCAATGGCGATGAGACCGCCGTCGCCATCCAACAACGGAAGTTTGTCGTGCACCACCACGCGCACAGCTTCCTGCAGCGAGAGGCCTTTGTACTCCATCAGCGCACTCACATCATAGGCGGCAACGGCACGAATGAAACTCTCGCCATGGCCGGTGCAACTGATGGCGCAGGTACTGTCATTGGCATAGGTTCCTGCACCAATAAGCGGACTGTCGCCAATGCGTTGGAAGCGCTTGTTCGTCATGCCACCTGTGCTGGTCGCACCAGCGAGGTGGCCGTGTTGGTCGAGAGCCACTGCGCCCACGGTACCGAACTTGTGTTCACCATCACTGTGGTCCAATTGGTACTGGTCGGTACCCTTGGTCTTCATCCACTGGTCGTAGCGGAACTGATCGAAGAAATACTGATCGTCTTCCAAAAGCACTTTCTCCTGATGCGCGAATTCGAAAGCGCCCATGCCACTGATGAGCACGTGTGGGCTTTTGTCCATGACCAAGCGTGCGAGACCGACTGGATTGCGCACATTGTTCACGCCAGCTACTGCACCGGCACGCAGCTTATGGCCCTCCATGATGCTCGCATCCATTTCGTGCTGGCCATCGGCGTTGAACACACTCCCCTTCCCTGCATTGAATTGCGGACAATCCTCGAGCACGCGCACGGCCGCTTCCACAGCATCGAGAGACGAACCCCCTTCCTTCAGAATGGCATGGCCCCGTTTCAATGCGTCTTCCAAACCCAACCGATAAGCTTGTTCGCGTGCGGGTGTCATATCCGATTGTGGAATGGTGCCTGCGCCGCCGTGTACAGCGATACCGTAATTGATCATGGGTGGTTCTAAAAGCGGGGCGAATGTAGGGGCGACAGTTGGCGCTGATGGAGTGAGGGCAGCAGTGGGATCGGACCAGATCCCCATATCCTATTTCGGCACTTCGCGCCGAGCGCTCCAATGCAAATAGGGGATCCCTACACCGATACCGGCTCCTACCACATAACCTACCAGAACATCCGTAGGATAATGGCGGCCTGCCTTCACACGGAGCGCACCCATAACCGCAGGAACAACAGCAGCGGCGATCCAGGTGGCGGTTTTCAGTCCGCGCGAAGCGTTGCTCTCTTGCACCAAAGCCGCACAACTGAACGTAATGGCAGCACTACTCGCGGCATGTCCGCTCCAGAAACTCAAATAGGCCGCTTCGGTATCCTTGAATTCGTCCGGTGCAGCGGTGTTGTATACGTATGGGCGAGGTCGTGAAACAAGTTCCTTCACCACATTCGTAAGGCCGTTCGTGATCAGAACCGATTCTGCCATGATCGCCACCGGCATCAGTGGCCGATCGCCATGGCGGGTAACCACCGCAGCCGAGAGCGCCCCGATCGCGGCAGTTGCCAAGAGCACATTACTGGCTTGGTGAGCGCCTTGGTCCCAATTTCGCGTGGCGATGCGATCGAAGGCATTCACCGAAAGCGGATCAGCAGGCAGAACGAGCCGCGTATGTGACCCTGCGCTTTGAAGCAGACCAATGCCATTCAGGCCAAGGCCGATCCCTGTGATCGTGAGCTCTCGCCCCAAGCGCAGGTCATGTGACCATTGGGCTGGAGCAACCAGCTTGGCGCCCAAGGCCACTAAGAGAACGACCCGGCGCAAAAGCCCGGGTCGTTTCGATATACGCATCGTTGGCAGGATCATTCGGTGATCACCACGCCATCGGCCACGAACGACCAATTGCTCTCTGCTTCTGTGATCTTCTCGCACTCTTCCTTGCTCTTGCCAGCATCTTCCGCATAGTGGCGAAGGGTGGCCACATCGGTCACTTCTTTCACGGCATAGCCTTTCACAACAGCATTTTTGCCTTCGAGACCCGCCGTCGGAACAAAGAAGCCATAGTCCTTGAACGTCACTTTCATAGGTGTGCCGTCGGCCATCTTCACATCCATCCAGCATCCCTTCTTGGTGCAACTTGTGATGATCTCACAGTTGAGCGTAGCAGGCAAACTGTCCTTATCGGCTGTGGCAGCTGCGAAAGCGGCCATGTCCATGGCGCCGTCGGTTGAAATGGAATCGCCGTAGCGGTTGAACTTTGCTTGTGCTTCGGCAGTCGTGCTGTCGTTTTTTTGTTCGTCGGTATTGCTACTGCCTTTGGGTTCGTTGCTGCAGGAGACCATCGTTACGATGGCGGTGAAAAGGAAAAGGTGCTTGGTCATGGGTTGTTCTGAAGTGCCGCAAAGATGTGGATGTTCTGCCGGAAGAAGATCCCGAATACGAGATCAACGATCCGTAGTACCCTCTGCTCTGGCATGTGAACGCCTTTCGGGCCGCTTGAGCTTATCAACCTAGGGAAAACCGTTTACACGGGATCGTATTCACTTCCGGTTCCTCATCTTTCCCCCGGTGAAGCAGAACGTACACGAGCAGTGCCTCCTGGATCTGCATGAGCGCATCAAGGAGCTCGAAGCCAGCATAGCGGATGCACGCCTGTCATCGCAAAGTGACACCAAAAGCAGCGCGGGCGACAAGCACGAAACCGGACGTGCCATGGCCCAATTGGAGATCGAGAAGCAGCAGGCCTCCTTGGGCAACCTGATCGGCATGCTCGCAATTCTTCAGCGTATAGACCCTCAACGAGCGCATGAACGAGTTGGAGAAGGAGCTTTGGTGCGCACCGATCGAGGTCTGTACTACATCGCCGTTGGACTGGGGCGTGTGTCAGTGAACGGGCAAGAAGTCGTGGTGATCAGCCCCCAAGCTCCGCTCGCCGCTCTGTTCAAAGGCACATCCGTAGGTGGAACAGCCACCTATAACGGGGTAGGCCACACGTTGATCCAGATCTCCTGAATGCATCGAACCAGAACACTTGCCCGCACTTTGTTCAAATGGGCTTTGCGTTCCGCAGGGGGCGTTTTGTTGTTCGTCGCATCTTACGCCATGGCCGCTTGGATCCTGCCCAAAGTCCAGGTGAACAACGAGTATCAAGAACCGGAAGGCGGTCAGTTGATCTACATCCGAAGCAACGGGGTACACACGGACCTGGTGCTCCCGCTCTACAGCCCAACCAAAGATTGGCGCAAAAATGTCCCGTTCGCGAACACGGCCTCCAGGGATTCAGCCTTCAACCATGTGTCCTTCGGCTGGGGTGACAAGGGCTTTTACCTGGAGACCAAGGAATGGGCTGACCTTAAGGCGACCACGGCCATCAAAGCCGCGTTCGGACTTAGCGGATCGGCCATGCATGTCGAATTCAGCCATGAGCCCATCGTAAACGCCCAGTGCCGGGCCGTTCGTGTGAGTGAGGCCACTCTTGCGCGTCTGTCAGAACAGGTGGAGGCCGGCTTCACGCGGGGAGCGGAAAAACTTCCAGTTTGGATAGCGGGTCGTTATTACGGATCGAACGATTCGTTCTACGAAGGCACTGGATCTTATGGCCTCTTCTTCACGTGCAACACGTGGACCAACTCGGTATTGAAGAAGTGTGGACTACCAGCGGCACTTTGGACCGCCACGGATGGTGGCATATTGCGCCAATACCCTTGAACAATGACCAGCTTGGTGTTCTGGTCCATGTTCATCAGGCTGGTTCCGATCGCTTGCCCGTTCTTCATTTTCCTGGATTACCACAAGCGACGGAATGTTCACCGGTCGGTTGCATACGTCGGGGTCTTCTTCACGACCATCTATGTTGTTTCGAACCTGTCCGGAAATGTGCTTCTATGGATATCGATGACCACACCAGTTTGGCTTTTCTCCTATGTGGCGTTCGTTCGCCAAGGGGTAGCTAACAAAAACGATAAGCTCCTCCGATAAAGTTATCACAAGGCACTGTGAACAAGCCGCTTGTAACTGTTAACAGGAGGTAAAGGGAGCATGAACTACTTTCGCCCGTCCATAACAGACTACCTGTGGCAAGGATCGTAGCAGCAAGTACCCCATTAGGCCTCTCCCTTACGGCCGAGCAAAAGAGGTCCTTCCATAAGGACGGCATAATCCATTTCCCTGGCTTCATCAGCAAGGAGACGGTGGCGGACATTTGGAAGGCCTGCGAGAAAGTGCAATCCAAATGGATCGCCGAGGAGACCAAACTCGTCAACGGTATACCGGTGAAATGGGGCAATGATGTGGATGGCAAGCCCATTGTGCAGCGTTTCGCCTTCGCGAATCAGCACAGCCCCATTCTGGCAGAGTTCCTGAAGGACCCTCGTTTCGATACACTGCTCGGATTGGTAGGCCCGAATGCTCGCCTTGGAGTGAATGAGAAGGATGGCTTGGTAGTGAACCACTACGTGAACACGGACGCCAGCAAGTTCACCCAAATGGGGTGGCATACGGATAGCGTGCGGGACATCTTCCTTGGAAAGAAGATCCTGCCCATGCTCAACGTGGGTATTCACTTGGACGATCAGGATCCGCGCAATGGAGGACTGCGTTTGCTGCCCGGCACGCATGAGCAGAACATTTGGAACATGCTGTTCCGGAAGACGAACTTCCTGAACAATGAACCAGACAAACGTGAAGTGGCCTTCGAGATCAAATCTGGTGACCTTACGGTGCATGATGGTCGTTGCTGGCACCGGGTGGAACGCAGCAAGTTGGTTGGCGAAGAGAGCCGTAGACGCGTGATGTATATCCCGATTATCGCGGGCAGTTATTCGCCCAAAACAGCGAACAGCCCTACACCGTTCTATCATCGCTTCAGCCACTTGGTGAAGTAATGTCCGGTCGCCGCATCTGTTTGATGCTGGCGGTGGTTGGCCAGTTGTTCCTGTTCGCGCAACCGAAGGACCCTGCTCCTTCGGTATTTGACGGGTTCCCAATTCCACCGGCCAGTAAGAGTCTCCTGTTCTACATCCAACGGAACAAGAACGCGAACACCATCTTGTATGAGGCCCAGTTCGATGCGAATGGTCGATTAGCGGAAAAGGACCCCGTGAAGGTGAATTGGATCCGCTACACCAACGGCGCCAAATACGAGCCCATAAGTCTGTTGGAGAGCAATATCGCTTATGGTGTGCGACATAAGCACACTACTGAAGGCGTAGCCTGGATGAAATTCGTTGCCAGTGACAAATACCCGTTCCGGGTAGAGGTTGATGGAGCGGGTCAAGCCGTGGCACATATGTTCATCAATGGCCACTATGCGCGGTTGGAACGCGCCGAGATACACGCCAAGGAAGACAGCTTTTGGCCCAAGATCCTTTACGTGGATCTTTTTGGAACCGACGTACTCACTGGCAAAGAAGTCATGGAGCGGGCCTATCCCTGACCGGCTCGTTCTGAGCGCCGCTGCATTCGTTCCTGATCAAAAAACAACCACATCCCATGTCCACCCCTACCAACGGTTACGCCTTGATCACAGGAGCCAGTCAAGGGATCGGCGCGGCCATCGCCTTGGAATTGGCTCGCAAAGGGTTCGGCATCGTCGTGGTTGCCCGTTCCGAAGAAGCATTGAAGGCAGTTGCAAGCGAAGCGGCCGAGCTGAATGGCGGGTTCGCGCATGCCTTGGCCGTGGACCTGTTCGCTGCGGACGGGGTGGATCGCATGCTCGCTTTCGTCAAGGAGAAGCAACTGCCCATTTCCTGTTTGGTGAACAATGCCGGGCAAGGCTTGTGGGGCATGTTCGATGAACTGGGCTTGGAAGAACAGCAGCGCATGATGCATTTGAACATGAGCGTGCCGGTTGAACTCACGTACAAACTGCTGCCCCAACTCCGTGCTGCTCGGAACGGGTACATCCTGAACATCGCGAGCATGATCGCCCACCATGCGTTGGGCAGCATGGCGGTGTACAGCGGCAGCAAGGCTTTTGTGCTTCGGTGGTCCCGATCATTGCGTATAGAGCTGAAGAGCACGAACGTGCGCGTAACCTGCTGCAGCCCGGGTAGTGTGATCACTGGCTTTACGGAACGTGCCCGCATGCAGGCACTGGACGACCTCGCGAAGAAATTCGGAACCCCGCCGGAGCCGGTCGCCCAAGCCGCCGTGGCCGCTATGTTGAACGGCAAAGCCGAAGTGATACCCGGCCTGTTGAACGTGGTGACCAGCAAACTCCAAAGCTGGCTTCCTACCGGGGCGAACGAGGCGATCGCAAGCGGGATCTACCTCAAACGGCTCGCTTCCCGCAAAGCCTGAGCGTGAGCGCGCTTCCTTTCCAGGCAAGCCACACGAACAGAGGGGCGGCGAGCACATCCACCGTCCAGTGAACGTGCTGCACGATCACCAACACACCGATCGCGATCGTGGCCAAAAAGCCCAATGAACGCATGGGCTTGCCTGTCGAAATACAGAACAGCAGCGCAATGGTGGCCGTGTGCCCACTGAAAAACAG
>JANNYL010000558.1:0-22529 GCA_031410075.1 Flavobacteriales bacterium | reverse complement strand
GGTGGAGGTGCGCAGGCGGATGTCCTTCACCCGGCCCACCAGTGTTCCAAGCTCCAGCACATCGCCTACTCGGATCGTTCCCTCGACCAACAAGATGACACCCGCGAACACATCGGTAAAGATCTGCTGCACACCGAGGCTCACCACCACGAGCAATGCGGCGGAGCCTGCCAGCAGTACGGTCACATCGATCCGCAGCAGCGCCAGGCAGCCCATCGCCACAGCCACCCAGAGCGCGTAGTTCAACAGCAGGCGGGCGGAGTAGAGTCGGGAACGCTGTTCGGGGTTCTTGGTGGCTCGGCGCTCCATACCGGTCTTCAGCAAACGCATCAAACCGATGGCCAACAGCACCAACACCACCGCGCTCACAGCATGACCCACGCTCACCGCGTAAGGACCGATATGGAACATCCGTTCCTTCATGCTGAGGAGCGCGTGCGCGCGATCAGATACAAGGGTGTACTATGAACGCCCATGCTCGGGCTAGTGCGCCAAGTATCCGCCGTCCACGTTGTAATAAGCGCCTGTGACGAACGATGCCTTGTCCGATGCTAGCCACAGCACCAATTCCGCTACTTCCTGCGCGGTGCCGAGCCGTTGCATGGGGTGCATGGCTGCGATGCCTTTCAGTTGTTCCTCGTTCAGGTTCTTGTCGAGCAAGGGCGTTTTGATGAAGCCGGGTCCGACAGCGTTCACGCGGATGCCTTGTGTGGCGTATTCGCAAGCGGCGGTCTCGGTGAGGCCGATCACTCCATGCTTCGCAGAAGCGTACGCGCTGCTCATGGGGAAGCCCACCTTGCCGAGGATGGAAGCCATGTTCACGATGGAGCCGCCACCATTCTTCAGCATGGCGGGGATCTGGTATCGCATGCCGTAGAACACACCGCTGAGGTTGATACCGATCACCTTGTCCCAACCGTCGATGGGATAGTCGCCGACCAGCGCCGCCGGCCCGCCGATGCCCGCGTTGTTCACAGCGATGTCCAACTGGCCGAATGTCTTCAACGTTTCGTTCACCAGGTGCTCGCACTCCTCCGGTTTCGACACATCGCACTTTACGACCGCGCCTTTGCCGCCGTTCTTTTCGATGAGCGTAAGGACGCGGTTCGTGCCGTCCATGTCCATATCGGCCAGCACAACGGTGGCGCCGTTCGCAGCGAAGAGCAATGCGGAGGCTTCGCCGATACCTGAACCTGCGCCGGTGACGAGCGCGATCTTGTTCTTGAGCATGAGGAAAGAGAGTTAAAGAGTGAAAGAGTGAGAGGGTGAAAGAGTGAAGCGATCACTCGATGCCTTCGGCGAGCAGCACGTTGTGATCGTCCACGATCTCTTCGGGGCGAAGGGTCTTCAACGCAGTGCCCCATGCGATCAGTTGATCGATCATTGTGCCGACTTCCTTTTCGTGCATAGTGGCTGGAGCGAACGTGTGGAAGTCCTTGAAGTCGGTGAACAACGACAGACCCACTTGCGCGCGCACGGTCGCTACTTGCAGTTCAGCCATGATCAGGCGCAGATGCTCTACGGCTCGCACGCCACCGACCGCTCCGTATCCCACAAAGCCCGCGACTTTGTTCACCCATTCCTTGTTGAGGAAGTCGATGGCGTTCTTCAAGGCACCGCTGGTGCTGTGGTTATACTCCGGCGTTACGAACACGTACGCATCGAACTCCGCGACTTTCGCCGACCACCTCTTCGTGTGGTCCTTCGTGTACTTGCCTTGCGAGGGCGAGCCAGGTTCGTCCAAAAGCGGCAGGTCGAAATCCAGCAGGTCCACGAATTCGAAGCGTGCGTCGGTGCGCTTCTCCGCTAACCCATAAACCCATTTGGCAACGGCTTCGCCGTTGCGTCCCGGCCGGGTGCTGCCCAGTATGATGGCGATCTTCAATTGTTCCATGGAGTTGGTGTGTTAGCGTAGTTTCAATTCTGGTCCTTCACCTTCTCCTTCTGCTCGCCCTCCAACTCGTTCGTGCCCTTGTGGCGCATCTTCTCCCATTGGGCGTATTGGTCCTTGTTCAGCACCTTCCGCATGTCCTTATCCCTGGCTTCCATCAGCTCCTCCACGTGCTTGCTCATTTCCGCATCGGTGGGCTTGGGCATCTTCGCTTCCAACACTGCGTGCTTCTTCGTGTAGCGTTCGTCGATCTCCCGCACACTCGCTTCCTGGATGTCGTTCAACCCGAGCTGAACGTTCAGCATCTCGGTGTTGATGGACACCCATGCGCGGCTGAGCAGTGGCGTGTCTTTGTTCTCTTGTGCGCTCACGCTGAGGGAGGTGTACAAGGCCAATCCGGCGAGCGCCAGCATCGACTTCGGGGTTCTGTTGTTCTTCATGTCCGATCATGGGCCGATCGGGTGCCAACGTCCGCGAGCGGGTTCGCACGAAGCGGGACCCACACGGAAAGTCTTGCGGCACACATGGAACATGAATGTATCCTCGATCGCATGGTCGATAGAGAGAAGCGCGCCTAGGGGCGTTCCCTCATCAACATGGGGAAAAGCCATGACGGATCACCCCACCCCAATAGGCCGAGCAGCGGTGCGATCGCCGTAACTGAGCCAATGGTGGCCCATCGTATTACACCGAGAACCATGTCCGCAGGTAATGCGGCATGGATCCGGTTAAGGTGGATACGCGCATCGAATGCCATGAAGGCCCACTACATCATCCTCTTTTGCAGCATCATGAACTCTTCTGTTCAAGCACAACCCCTGCGCACTGTTCCACAGGTTGACATCGACCGATACACGGGTACTTGGTACGAGATCGCCTCCTTCCCGCAGCGCTTCCAGAAGGGTTGCCATTGCACCACCGCCACATACACGCGTAGCGACAAGGGCTACATCATCGTGGAGAACCGCTGCAACCGCGACAGCGTGAACGGTAAGGCCTCCTCCATCACAGGCAAAGCCTTCGTTGAAGAAGGATCAGGCAACGCCAAGTTGAAGGTGCAGTTCTTCTGGCCGTTCAAAGGGAAGTACTGGATCATCGACCTCGCTGATGACTACAGCTATGCTGTGGTCGGGCACCCGAACAGGAAGTACCTGTGGATCCTTTCGCGCACACCGCATATGGCGGACAATGTGTACGAAGGAATAGTAGGCCGCTTGAAACAGAGCGGTTTCGACACCGGGAAACTCCAACCCACACAACAGAAGTAGCAATACCCGGATGACCAAGGCAACGAACGGATAACAACCAATAAACCAGACGATGAAAACCCTGATCAAAAAAACCGCCGCGAAAGCGACCAACGGCCACGCTGAAGAACCCAAGCTCTACAAGACCGGCAATGACCTGCCGAAGAAGGCACGCATCGAGATCATCGAGCTTGTCAACAAACGACTCGCTGATGCGGTGGACCTGCACATGCAGATGAAGCAAGCCCACTGGAACGTGAAGGGGCCGAACTTCATCGGGCTGCATGAACTGTTCGACCGCGTGCATGAAGCCATGGGCGAGTATGTGGATACCATCGCGGAACGCGCCGTGCAACTCGGTGGCGTCGCGGAAGGAACGGTGCGTATCGCCGCACAACGCACGTTGCTGCCGGAGTATCCGCGCGACATCGCTGAAGGTCCTTCGCATGTGAACGCGGTCTCCATCGCACTCGCCGCGTTCGGTCACGAAGTACGCGCGAGCATCGACGAGGCCAGTGAACTGAACGACGCCGACACCGCCGACATCTTCACCGAGGTATCACGCGGCATAGACAAGTGGCTGTGGTTCGTAGAGGCGCACGCGCAAGCCGCGAAGTGACCTGTTGAGCTTCTAATACAACCCCGCACCATGACACTCCAGGGTCCACAACGTCGAGCAACACGCAGATCACAACCTTCCACAACGCCGCCCAAAGTGGTGCGTGATAATGTGCTCGGTCGGCGCCCGAGCAAGAGCGACCCGTTAGGCGAACAGCCGGGAACGATAGGGCATAACCCGGCAGTAGAGGGACCAAGTGTGCCTGCGGCAAAAGATCCGGTTCTTCGTCAACCTGCGGAGCAAGTGACCAACTTGGATGTGGATGATCGTCCGCTCAGAGGTCGTTGACAGAGTTCGCCCAACATCCTGAACGAACGATGCCTCCTTGCGGGGCATTGTTCGTTCAACGCTCTACTGAAGGACCTTTGCCACCCATGGAGATCTCTATCGCGCTCGTACAATTCGACATCGCCGCAAGCGAACCCATCAAGAACCTGGATCGCATGGACCAGTTCGTGCTCCAAGCCAAGAAGCAAGGTGCTGATCTGGTCGTATTCCCAGAAGACGCGGTGTGCGGTCCGCTCAGCGGGCAGTTCGACTTCGTGGCCTTCGCGCCGGAATACCTCGCACACTTCCAGGCACTCGCGGTGAAGCACGCCATTGACATCGTGCCCGGCACGTGGACGGTCGCGGAGAACGGATCGCTGTTCAACCAGGCGCACTACATCAACGCGGACGGTTCGCTTGCGGGCACCTACCGCAAGATCAACCTTTGGGAAACGGAGAAGCTTCACATCACACCGGGTACGCTGGCTTCGGTATTCGCAACGCGCTTTGGCCGGGTCGGTCTTATCATCTGCTGGGATATCTCCTTCCCCGCCATGTTCGCCGAGATGGTCGCGCAAGGTGTGGAACTGGTGATCTCGCCCACCTATTGGTCTTTCACCAAACCCGCTGGGGAAGTCAAAGAAGTGGTGCATGACGACATCTTGTTGATCGACTCGCTCTGCACCACCCGGGCCTTCGAGAACAACATCATCTTCGCATACTGCAATGCAGCAGGCGAGTTGAGTACGCCCATTGGAGGTACGGTTTTGTCCGGACGCTCTCAGATCACGCACCCCTTGAACAAAGTGGTAGTGAAGGCAAAAGGCAATGCGGAAGAGATACTTTTTGCGAAGGTGGTCTTGGACCGTGCATCACTGCCTGTTCCTTCTCTTGTGTGATCGGTCTTCGTGCAACCTCCACCCCACTTGGCAACAGTTCTCGGGGGGGATCTCCGCAGTTGAAATAACGGCGGCCCTTGCCAGCGCAAAAGATGGAGTGCGGCATGTGGTCTGTACCAGCGCTCGGCATGAACGAAAGCAACACCCAAGATCTTGTTGGTCGCCAAGCGATCGATAAACTACAGGCATTGGTGAAGAGCCAAAACACGTGTCTCTTCGGTACCCGGCTCAACCGAATTCCCTTGAACGTTCGGCCCATGACCACACAACAAGTGGACGATAATGGTGCTTTCTGGTTCCTCAGTGCGAGCACCAGTGAAAAGAACCGCGACATATTGGAGAACTCGCATGTGCAACTTTTTTACAGCAATCCATCAAGATCGGAATTCCTCACGGTATTCGGTACTTGTGCGATCGTTACCGCGAAGAACAAAGTGCATGAGCTTTGGTCATCGCTCGCCAAGGCTTGGTTCCCCGGCGGCAAGGACGACCCCACCCTTACGCTGTTGCGGATAACGCCGGATGAAGCACACTATTGGGACACCAAACACGGCAGCGCTATAGCCTTCCTGCAGATCGTGGCCGCTGCCGTTACAGGCAATTCGAACGATAGAGATGGTGTGCGTGGAAAGTTGATCGTTCCTTGAGCTTTCATCAAGGCGCTGGCAGGCTCGGATAACATCAACGCATTGTACCTCTATCACAATTCAGGCTGAGTGTTTGGCCGCACCCTTGACCCCCGTCTCTGCCGAGGAGAGGGAGGGGATGAATTGTGATCGATGTCAATTCAATGCGAGGGAATGTGGAGAAAGCTCTCGCTGGTGACCAACTCCTGTTGTGTTCGCGAAAATGAACGTGATGCATCGCACTCGTGCCGCCGCTCAGGAATGCGGCGATGAATACCGCTTCATGAATTGCGCGAGCTCTGTCAGATCACGGAGAAGCTATTCGTGGATCGTACTCTATTCACGCATGTTCCGCGACCGATCACGCCTGCCGTATCTGCACCAAGCCGCTCGAAAGATGAGCGAACGCGGTCAATTCAATGAGCGCTTTGTTCTTGCACGGGCGGATGCATTTCACCGCTGTGCGTGTAAACGGTGTCGTACAACACCGCAGCTACGAACGCACCGAGTAAAAGGATGCCGCCGATGATGGCGATCAGGGAACGCGCTGCCGGCAGATCGTCCGGATTATGGTCTTCGAGCAAATCAGGAACAGGGGCTGGGGGATGGAAGTGCTTATCAGCGGGCATGGTTCTGGGTATAATGACCGCATGGTCACAACTATTGTTCCCACATGTTTTGAGAGCATGCATCCTGCGCCGAACATTTCGGTTGAAGGCATTGCGCTGGCCAATGTTCACCCCACATGATGTCGCACACGTACTAAGCAACCAGACTCTATGAAACACAAAGGTCCACCCATGCCTTGGCGCTATCGCCTCATCGCCATTTTCCTCTTCCTCGTCCTGCTTGTTTGGACATGGTCCATCTTCAGGTAACCAAGACCATGGGCGCTGACGCGATCCTTCCCCATTTTGGGGAAAAGAGGCCCCGCCTCACGGGCCGGTTTGAAGTGATCAGCGCGTGAGCAAGCGTGATCGCGGCAATGGACTGGTGCTTGTAGTTGTCATCGTTGCAAGCCCATCCACATCGTCAGGATCGAATTGCAGAAACAAACCTCACCAAATGACAACGGAAACCATGAAACGCTCATCACTCCTTCCTTTTCTGCGCTTCGCAGCGCTTATCGCCTGTATCCATTCAGCCAGCACCCTGCAGGCGTCCGCATCACGTGAGGTGATCGTTGACCAAGCCGTGCTCAGCTCCCTTCCATCGCAGGAGCAGGCGCGTGTGCTTGATCTGCAATGCCGCCTGGAAACGCTCTTGGCGACCGACAGGTCAACGCTTGGCCGTGAGGAGCGCCGTGCATTGCGCACCGACTACCGGGCGATGAAACAGGAGATGAACGCCTTCAATCGGGAAGGCACTGTGATCTACCTCTCATCTGCAGCTATTATCATCATTGTCCTCTTGCTGATCCTGATCCTTTGATCGGTACCGCGTTCGCGGAATACTCATCATATCTACGATCCTGAACACCATGTCTGAAGCCAAGACTACCGAGCAGTTGCGCCTCCTATTGGATGAGGTAGGGTTCGTGTACGAACACTTGCCCAAGACCCTGGAGCGCGCAAGGAAAGCCTCCCGTGACGAGCCGTGGAATATGTTCTTCCGCGATCAGGCCAGCGCGCTGCGCACCCAACGGGAATCGCTGCGCGACACGGCGGAATGGTGGGGCATGCACACACGCCCATGCTTTTCCTCGGTGGTGGAAAAGCAGTTGAACGAGGCGCGCTTGGCGGTAATGGACCGGCGCGCCAAGAATACGATGGAGAAAACGGTGCAAGCCGTGCTCAACACCTTGCGCACACGGGTGCTCTCCGGTCTGGAAGAAGCGGTACATCTCGCGCTGCGTATACGGGAGAACGACCTGGCGCAACGGCTTCTTTCCTTGTCCAAGAAAGAGCAACTGCAGCTGGCGGTGATGCAAGCTCCTGTTGCTGACATTTAGCCGCATGTCAAGGTCTAGCTGTACGATCGTGGATGATTGAAAGAGAACCCTCCTGATGAACCGACCCGACAACCAGTACACAACGCTCAGTGGCGCAGTGGATGGCCTGCAGAAGGCAGGCTATCTGGACGAACTGATCTGCAACGATCGAGGCTTGTTCAACTATGAACGCGCCCTGGACCCGGAGCGATTCACCATTGATTCCTTCCATCGGTTCGAAGGACCCAGTGACCCGGCGGATATGGCCATCGTGTACGCCGTGAGCTCCTTGTACTATGGCCTGAAAGGGCTGTTGGTGGGCGCGTTCGGTACATATGCCACAGGGTTCATCCACAAGATGGTGCAGGCCATTCCGGAACACGCACGCGAAGGGAATGTGATGCCGGTGACACCTGTTGTGTCTGGAGAGAATTTAAAGGTCTGAACCGCTCCAGGTGCACGGAATGTCTCCGCTACCGAGCGGTCGGCATTCGCAAGCCTGCTGTCAAACTCTTTCCGATGAGTTGGGAAACTGCGAGCGCTCTGCGTTGACCGGCTGATCCCAAGTCCCCGTATCCACCCGCGCCGTGTCCGAATCCGTGTCAAGCTCCATCCTGGCGAGGATGCCACCATCCTCTTCCTCCATACTGTTATGGGATCCCGGAACTCCGGTAGGCGCTACCCATGGGTTCATCGGAGGATGAACTAAAGCGGGACCAGTGCCCGATGGGTTCTTCTTGGCGGTCATGATGCGGGGCTGCAATGGCGGTCAAAGTTCTCCGCGCTCCGCTGCTTTCTTCATCCGCTTGTTCGCATAGATCGCCACCTCTACGCGGCGGTTCTGTGCTTTTCCTGCCGCAGTGCTGTTGTCTTCCACCGGTTGCGTTTCGCCATAGCCCATGGTGCTGATACGGCCAGCGCGTACACCTTGTGCAACAAGTGCGCGAGAAATGGCCTTCGCGCGGCGCTCTGATAAAGTCTCGTTGTACGCGTCTGCTCCGTCGGCATCGGTATGGCCTTCGATCAACACCTCCGTGTCGTCGTACTTGTTCAGTGTGGTCGCCAGCTCGGTCACATTGGTTTGTGCGGTAGCACTCACATCGCTTTTGTCCACCGCGAAGAGCAACCCGCTATCGAAGGTGATGCGGATGCCTTCACCAACGCGTGTTACTGTCGCACCTTGCAGGTCATTGCGTAGTTCTTCCGCTTGTTTATCCATGTGGCGACCGATAAGCGCACCCGTGGTGCCGCCAACAGCTGCTCCTATGATAGCGCCAATGACCGAAGCGTTCTTGCCTTTGAACTGATTCCCGATCACCGCGCCCGCGCCGGCACCAACTCCAACACCGATGGCGCCGCCTTTCACACCCTTGGAGGCATTGCATCCGAGGAGCACATACAACAGTAATAGAGCTATGGAGGTTCTCATGTGCCTATGGTTATTTCCCCAATGCAATGGCCACATAAGCCTGCAACGTGGAGTTCTTGGATGAACCGAGGACGAAGCGCGATATATCGTTGTTGGCGATCTCGTTCAGCCCATGCTCATAACGCACACCGAGCTGGGCCATCTTGCCCAAGTTGAGGCCCAAGCCTCCCACCAGGCCGTAATCGAACCCATTGAATTTGCTGTCCTTCGGATCGGTAAATACAGAGCCAAGGTCGCCAGTGCTGGCGGTTTTTGAGAGGACCATGTAGGCGAGGTATGCGCCCCCTTGGACCTCCAGTACATCTCCTAGGGGAATGACCACCAGCAAGGGTACCGTGACGTAGTCGAACTTGTACGTGATCTCCTGATCGATGGTGCCGAAGGATTTATGCACAGAGTTCCCTTTCTGGTCATATAAAGCTTCGATCTGGAATCCCAGTGAACCTTGAGAAGCGAAGCGCGCGAACAGACCGACGTTGAAGCCAAAACGCGCGTTTTGCTGGTTCACCTCTTTCACCCAGAGATTGCTCCAGTTCACCCCGCCCTTCACCCCGAACGCACTCTCCATGCCGCTGGTGGCCTCGGGTGCGGCAGGTGTTGATGTGGTCGATTGAACAGTGGTGGTGGTGGGTTCCTGGGCGATGGCAGGCATCGAGCCGAGGAGCATCGCACTGGAGAGTATCAGAGCGAGCGGGCTGTTGCGCACAACAGTGCTGTGGAGGGTCCGTGATGTTTTCATGATGATGTGTTTTTTAGTCGTACACAGGGTGGCAGTACCCGTGCCGCACGTGCCTTGAGCACGAACGGGCGCTACGCGGATAGCGGGATCGGGGAAAGCCTGACCCACTTTGCGGACTTACGTGAACGGACCACCACGATCCTTTCCCGATCGGCCCATGCCCTCCTTCGTCGCAAGTCGCCAGCGGTCGCACAGGCTTGGTCCCCACAGACCCTCCTCTTCCGTACTGATCGCAACGGAAAGCATGAAGTATGGACGAGGCACCTGCCCGCGTTGGAAGTGCCGGCCCGTCTTTGTGTTCCCTGTGGCACAGGACGTGGACAAGTCCCGGAGACAAAAAACACATCATCATGAAAACCGTCATCATCATTACCCTGTCGCTCATGTGCGCCGGGGCTGCCCATGCGCAGACCACACAGGAACCCAATGTCCTCCCGAAATCGGAGGTCATCACGGACAGCATAGGGCATGTGCTCGACCTGACGAACGATCAGATGAAGCGTGTTCAGGTGATCGACGCCCGATACGCCGAGCTTCCCGCCGCAAAGGCCAACCTGGAGATGCGCGACAAGGATCTGAGATCGGTGCTAAGTCCTTCACAATTCACACAGTGGAACAAGCTCCGCAAGGAGATCTCTTCGGGTGTTAAGAAGCCATAGATCTTTCGGTGGCGGATCCAGGATAACCAAGTTCGCTATAAGCGTTGTTCGCCATCTGCGGATCGAACCTGTTCACTTGAGCAGACCGAACGCGATATACGCTTGTGCCTGCCTGTTCTTGGCATCGCCAAGGAAACCATCACCTGAGCCGATGGCCGTTAGCCCAAAATTGTAGCGAACTCCCGTATAAAACTGGCTCAGGTGCAGACCCGCGCCAACGAGCAGTCCATAATCACCATCTGTGAATTCTCCGCTATTGTTCGCACCTCCTTCAATGTTCATCGCTCCCTCCGCCGATGTTGCAAGGAGGCGGTCCAAGTAACCTCCGGCATGCAGTTCCACCGGGCCGAACGCGATCACAACGAAGATCGGGACCTGCAGTGCGAGTGATCGCACATGCACATCGGTCGCATCCCCGAAGTGGGCGTCACTTCCCATGCTCGAAAGAAGCAACTCGGCCTGCACCCCCGGTAAAAGCGGCGGCTTGATGCGGGCGAACACGCCTCCCTGCCATCCCATTACGGCGGTATGCCCCGGGTCGAGCGAAAGATCGTTGGAACTTATGCCCGCCTTGGGACCGAGATCGAAGATCCGTTGTGCGCAGGCGCTGTGGTGGACAATACCTGCGATGCAGAAGTTGACGATCAGAAGGAAGCTGCGTGTGTCCATGGTCGTGGTCTCTTTAGGCGTGGTTATGCTATGCACATGCCGATCCTCCGCGCCGCTCCTGCGGTGGCTGAGCGATACTGAAGACCTCTCATGGTGCGGAAGAATTTCCCCAGTATTGGGGAGGAACCACGGCTACGCTCCAAAAACCGACACCTGGTACGAGCGCACCTCAGCGGCGTTCAGCGCCTATCGATAGAACCTCGGCCATCCGGCACGGTGATGGGTACATCCTGTTCGTGGGTCGGTCTTGTTCGATCCATGTTGAACATGAACAACGGTCTTCGAGGTTTGCTCGCTGGAGCAGCGGCTTGGAAATGGGGTGGCGGCTGCTTGAGCACAGTCGTGATCTTCGCTATCATCTATATGCTGCTTGGCAATTGTTGAACTATGCTGAACAGCGCCATTGAATGAACACACACGGAACACATCCGCTGGACAATTCTGACCCCTGTTGATATATAACCGTGATGCACTGAGCCACATACCGTGCACGAACTGGAAGACAAACCTTGGTTCCCTGCAACGCTGCGGAATTTCCAAACCGATCACATCGGCTTCATCGTTTCGCGCTGGCATGTCTATGATCCTTTCATCGCACACCTACGGTCATTTCCAACGACAGCAGCGATCCTTACTGACCTCTGCTCCGGTAGTGGTGAACCAGCGATCACTGTTTTCGAACGCAGCAAGCGCTTCAAACAACTCACGCTTACGGACAAGTATCCGAGGATCTCGTTCATGAACACCGACCGTGTCGTGTACGACCAGCATTCCGTGGATGCGCGCACAATTCCTTTTCGGAAGGATACCTGCTACACCATGTTCAACGCGTTCCATCATTTCAGCGGTGATGAGCAACTGGCATTGATACGCCGATTGCGCGCGGAGAGCGGAGGTGCTTATGTGGTAGAGGTCCTTGAGCCCACGACCACGTGTTTCCTGAAAGTACTTTTTGCCACCACGATCGGTACAGTGGTGCTGGCTCCGTTCGTGAAACCATTCTCCTTCACACGTCTCTTCTTCACGTGGCTCGTCCCTATAAATGTCATCACCATCACGTGGGATGGGATAGTCTCGGTTCTTCGATCCCGCTCGGTACGCCACTACCGCCGGGCGCTGAGGGACGAAGCAGGACGTGTTGGTGTGATGCGATTGCATCATCGTTGGTTCCCCTTGGTGCTCATCCACATCACGCATCCATGATCACGTTGCCTGTTCTGCTGCGCTTCAGCAGACCGCATACCATCATCGGTACCGTTGTGAGCATAGTGGCATTGTACACCATTGTTTGCGATCGAACGAGCCACTGGCAACCACTGCTGCTGGTCTCCGCACTGCTGGTGGGTATCGCTTGTAATCTGTTCATCGTGGGTCTCAACCAAGTGGCCGATGTGGAGATCGACCGGATCAATAAGCCGTATCTGCCATTACCCGCTGGGGAATTGTCGATCTCGCAAGCGCGTGGCATCGTTCATACCGCATTGGTGGTATCCCTATTGGCTGCCATGTTGGTTTCGCCCTGGCTCTTTGTGGTGGTGGGCATCGCGGCGTTCATCGGTTGGGCGTACTCGATGCCACCATTACGGCTGAAGCGCCACCACCTTCCTGCTGCCATCGCCATAAGCACTGTGCGCGGCGTGCTGATCAATCTCGGCGGCTTCATGGTGTACGACAATTTGGCGAACGGCAACGTGATCGTACCTGCACATGTATGGATGCTCGCGGCTTTCATCACCGCATTCAGCATTTGCATCGCCTGGTTCAAGGACTTGGCGGATGTGCCGGGGGATGCGCGCTATGGTATTCGCACGCTCGCTGCTTTGTACTCGCCGCGCACTGCGCTCTTCGCCGGGCATCTTCTGGTAACTAGTGCTTACATCGGCGCTATCTTCTTTCTGGGAACGCATACCCCCACCGATGCAGCGGACGGGGTGCGCACGCGTGTACTTTTCTGGGGACATCTCTCCCTGTTCATGCTTTTCCTGCTGAACATGCTCGCCGTAAGAACGGACCGCTTTGAAAGTGTGAAGCGCTTTTATACCCGCTTCTGGGTCTTTTTCTTCGCCGAGTACCTGTTGTTCCTGATCGCCTACTGCATCCCCGACTGACCACATCAGCCGCGAGGAGCGCGTGCCGGCCCTCAGGCCGTCGTTCGTTCGCCATCCACCAAGCGGCGTTTCAAGGCCAAGAGTTCGCGATGCTGCTCCGCTTCGCGGGTCTGCAACGTGATAGCCTCCTTGCGGAAAGTTGGCACATCCTCTTCGGGCAGGAGCTCGATCAAGCGCGCCCACGTGCGCAGCAGGAAGGTGCGCACGGCGAGCAGCGCAGCGAGTATGGCGTATACGCGTTCATTACCCGTGGTCGCGCGTTCCACGTGCTGCACCTCGCTCAACAGGTTACTCGCATCCTCGCACACACAAGGCCTCGGCATTTGACCATGCTGCACCGTTACCCGACGCATTGCTAACCTGATCGAGCGGTCTTCCGGTTCCTGCGCTTCCAACACCTCGTTCATCGGAGGCACCAACCGCTTCACCAACATCGGCAGCAGCATGTGCAAACCCCGGTAGGTGAAGTTGAGGTCATTGATCGCATCGATCCGCTGCTGTTCAATTTCCTTGATCCGTTGTAGGCGCTGTTCGATCATGGCTGCTGTCCATACGCCCCTCCGCAGGGTCGGCTTGGATGCTACATCGCGCACGCACCGTGCCGCAGGGGAAATTTGTTCCTATGCGCATCGCACCGCTGATAGTCAGGGGCGCGTGTGGCGATTCCGCCCCGGTCTGGGGCATTACCGCCTTCTGGCCAATGGCAATTGACCCGGTACCGCGCCATTGGACAGCCTGATCAATGGGGTACGCCCCTTGTGGTATAGGTGACCGGACCAACACCCATTAACCCATGGAACGCCTTCTTCTACCACTGGTCATCGCGCTCTTCAGCACCGGCCCACTAATGGCTCAACAGACCGGCAATACCACACACGACACCACCCACGTGAGCGAAGAATGCCTCTTGGGGATGAAGGCTCTGGAGTGGGGCGCATTAGGACTCACCGCTGCGCAAATAGCGCAGGTGCAGGCGGTGCAGACGGACTGCAAGACCGATTGCGTCGCGCTCAAACAGAAAACGACCACGGCGGCCGCCATGAGCCCTGCGATTTTGGAAAAGCACCAGGAACGCATCGGCAGGATCCTGACCAAGAAACAGTATGACAAGTGGATAGCCTTTTGCAAAGAACGTCCCGGCCACACATCGCTGCCGAACGCCAGACGAGGTGGCATTTGAGGTGAACCTTCCATTCGCATGACCAAGAACCCACCGGCGTCCGTGGCACCGCTTGTGCACCTGCTTGTAAACATGATCACTCCTTTCACGTTCGGTGCAGTACGGTACTCGGCTTTGGTATGCGCCATCGTGCTGTGTTCAGCGGGCACAGCATTGGCCCAAGGTGCGGCGGTGCGCCCGCCCACCATATCGCGCATGTGTCTCTGGAACGCGGACAAGGCCGTGTGGCGCGCACTTGACCTGAACCGGGACCAGGTGCGGCACCTGAACGTGATACGCCAACGGTATCCTGCCGTGGTGCAAGGGGTATGGACAAGCGGACCGGACAGTGTTGATGTGAATACACAGGATGTGGGGCAACAGAACCCCTTCGGGGCATCATCACCTTCGGCGCAGGGTATGCGAGCACAAGCGTCCGTAAAGAACGGCGGCAACCCGCAAGGGCCTGGGGCACGCATTGAACACATTGGCCTGCAAGCGGAGCTGCGCGAGGTGCTGAGCGACGCGCAGCTCCGGCGGTGGGAAGAGCTGTGCGGCACTCGCAACTAATGCGATATCCATAGCCACGTATCAGCGCAGGGCGCGACTTTATCGCTGACCAATGAATTCCCCACGTGGGGAAGGGGCCACAAATCGTCCGGCTCAGGTCGATCGCATTATTCCGGGTTGGTATGATATCACCATGGGGCGCGAATACCCCTGATCGGGGAAGATGTTTCGGCAATGCGCACCTGTTCTTCAACGCTGTGCGCCCAAACCTTTTGGCACGGCCTTCGGTGATGGGTACCTATGCGAACAACTCAACTCTTACGCCTACCAGCATTGATGCTCGTGGGTGCCGTGGTATGCACCGGTACCGGTTGCAAAATGGGCAAATGGAAAAGCGAAGCCGCCGCTTCAGCACGCACCATCGACCGTATGCGCGTAGACAGCACCGAGCGCACCGCCGATCTGCGCACCATGCGCACCGAGTTCCTCGGCCTGCAGGATGATGCACAGATGACGCGTGAACAATTGGCGCAACGTGGCAAGGAACTGCGCGCAAAAGAAGAGGAGCTGCGCGTGAAAGCAAAGCGCATGGATGATCTGGATGGACGCCTGCGCGCCCAAATCGAAGCGATGTCCTCTTTGCGCAAGAAAGTTTCTGATGCGTTGGTAGGTGTAAAAGCCGAAGACCTAACCATCAGTGAACGCGACGGTAAGATCTATGTGTCCCTTTCCGAAAAGCTGCTCTTCGCCAGCGGCAGTGCGAAGGTGGATCCCAAAGGCAAAGAGGCCTTGGGCAAGTTGGCCGATGTGCTCCGCAGCAACTCGGATATCCATGTAATGGTGGAAGGGCACACCGATTCCATTCCGGTGAAGTCCTCGAAGTACGGCGACAACTGGGACTTGAGCACAGCGCGCGCCGTGAGCATCGTGCGGCTGCTTACCAACACTTACAGCGTGCCGCCAGCGCGGGTTCAAGCCGCTGGCCGCGGACAGTACCAACCGATCGCCGACAACACGAACACCGAAGGCCGAGCGCGCAACCGCCGCACGGAGATCATCCTCGTTCCCCGTTTGGATGAACTCTTCGATCTCGTAGGTCCATCGACCACTTCGACCAATAAGTGATCCACAGCTCAGCCGACAAAACGACACCATGAAACATTTTCTAGCGGCTTCTGTCGCATTAGTTCTCGTTGCCTCCGCTTCCGCACAATGGCAGATCAATCCGCAAGTGGGTGGGACTTTCCAACAGATCACCAAGGCGCCGGCAGGCATCAGTTACGCTGCACGTGCAGGCTTCATCGGTGGTGTTGATGCGCGATTCGGCGACCGAGTGTTCGTGCAACCCGGCCTGTTCATTGGTCGGAACGGGACCTTCTTCCAATTCGCGGATTCAGCAGCGAACAGCGGCAAGCTCTTCCGCACCAACCTCAAAATGAAACTGATGGGCGGGTTCCGCGTTGTGGACAGCTATCAGTTCGACGTGCGCGTGAGCATTGGGCCCACTTACGAGCGGGTATTGGCCCGCAAGGTTTCGGAAAGTGACATCGAATTGAACAAAGACGACTTCAACGATGGGCTCTGGAGCATTGATGGTGCCGTTGGCGTTGACATAGGGATGTTCTCGATAGAACCCGCAGTGAGCTTCGGGATAAGCCGGATCTACGGCGACAATGTGGCCGTACAGAACATCGGTAGCCGATACGTGACCTACTCGCTCACACTCGGTGTGAATTTCGGAGATGATGACAAGGATGAATTGACCCCAACCCCTTAGCGTCGTATTGACAAGTTCCGTGAAAAAGAGCCGCCGCTTATCTGGCGGCTCTTGTGTCACGAACAGCACCAACTGCAATTGACGCTATTTCATAACAACCAACTTCAGCAACATGCAACACAACAAGAAACAATTCGGCATCTGGATGGATAAGCGCCACGCAATTATTGCAGGCAGAGCACAAGTGGATACCGGGGACTTCGTGATCCTGGGCCATGTGAGCGATCCGGGTGCGGAGAAGAATTCGAACGAGAACGCCGCGCACCACCAGGAGATCGCCCTCACGCACAAGTTCTTCAAGGAGATCGCGGCCATAATGCCGAATGTGGACGAGGTGCACGTGACCGGCACCGGACAGATCCAGGAACAGTTCATCCACTTCCTTTCCGGCACAGCGCAGTACAAGAACGCCGTTTCAAGTACAAGCACCTCCACGAGGATGGGCGAGGAGCAACTCCTTGCCTTTGTAACGAAGCATTTCGCCTAGGAGCCTGTTCAGAATCGTTCTGGAAAGTCAGTGCGCATGGATGGCCCTCGGTTCATCAGCCCAGGATCAAACCAGCAACGCCCGTTTCAACACATCCAATTCAACAGGCTTCACCAGGTGCTCATCGAAACCGGCTTCGGTGGTGCGTTGACGTTCTTCCGCACCATCCAGGCCGGTTACGGCGATCAGCCGCACACCAGTTCCCAGAATGTTACGGAGCACCCGGCATGTTTCATACCCATCCATACCGGACATCTGTATATCCAACAGTACCAACTGAGGCTTGAACAAGCCAGCGTGCTTTACAGCGGAAGCGCCATTGAACACTACCAACACCTCGTGCTTGTGCAACCTGAGAACGGCCGCCATGGATTCGGCGCCATCCTGATTATCGTCAACCACCAATATCCGCTTGCGCCTCATCCAAGAAGTGCTGTTAGAGAACGCCATGCCATCCTTTCCCGTAAGGCAGGAACATGTACACAATGCGATCACCGCCGATGCACGCACACCGGGAACGTATGATCCCGCATCGGGGATGGCGCCTCGTGGTGGTCGGAATTTCTCCCCGATGCGGGGTCCATTTGCCCCGTTCAGCCCTCGGCAATACGGCCTACCTTCACCGCTCGTTCTGCATCCACTGCGTTCCGGTGTTGCATTCAACCGCCGGAAATAGACTTCCCTGATGAACCCCGCTGCTCACCCCCTGCGTGACATGGCCTTTCGGCTGCTCGCCGAGGAACAGGGGACGGGCGAGGGCACAGGAGATCCCGCTGCGGCACGTGTCTGCGGCAAGTTGGGCGCGCTACTTTCGAAACTCGCCGGTGCGGCCGGTTACTGCTCGCTCCTTTCGCGGGCCGTGGCATTGGCCCAGGCCGAAGCGCCTTCGCTTAAGTCTTTGCACGTACTACCCGATGGGAAGCTCATCGGTTTCTACGAAGCGACCGAAGCAACGGACAAGCAGGAATTCGAGCGCAACGAAGCGGTGCTTGTAGCCCAACTGTTGGGCCTGCTGACGACCTTCATCGGCGAACCACTCACACTGCAACTGGTGAAAGAAGCATGGCCAGCGATCGATCCACGATCCACAATAGAATAATCCCCTGCCATGACCAAGCGCACCAAAGTCGCTATCCGCAAATTGCCTACCGGCGTTCCGGGCCTGGACCAGATCCTCGGTGGCGGTCTGCCGGAGTTCTCCTTCAACATCATAGCCGGCACACCCGGTTGCGGCAAGACCACGCTCGCCCACCAGATCGCTTTCGCCAATGCCACGGCCGAGCGACCGGCGCTCTATTTCACCATACTCGGCGAGCCTGCGCTGAAGATGCTGCGCTACCAGCAGCAATACGACTTCTATGACGAGACCATGATGGGCACGGCCATCCGCTTCATCAACCTGAGCGAGCAGGTGCTGAAGGGCGATTGGAACGTGGTGCTGGAAGCGATCATTACCGAAGTGGAAGCGGCGAACCCTGCCATTGTGATCGTGGATTCCTTCCGCAGCCTGGCACGCAAATTCAACGGCACCAGCAGCGAAACGGATCTGCAAAGCATGGTGCAACGCCTGGCCATGCACCTCACCAGCTGGCAGGCCACCACCTTCCTGCTGGGCGAATACTCCGAATCGGAACTCAGCGGCGATGCCGTGTTCACCGTGGCCGATGGCATCATCACCCTGCACCAGAGCGTGAACCGCAACAGCATGGTGCGCAAGATGCAGGTGATGAAGTGCCGAGGGCAGGACACGTTGCCCGGTATGCACATCTTCCGCATCACCGATGCGGGCCTACAAGCATTCCCGCGCATGCTGGGCCTTGCGCCTTTGCAGAACCAGAAGCGCACCGGGCGCCGCCTTTCCACCGGCATCGCGGAACTGGACACGATGGTGGGAGGTGGAATCCCCGAAGGTGATAGCATCTTGATCGCCGGTGCCAGCGGCACAGGCAAGTCGATCCTCTGCACGCAGTTCATCGCTGAAGGATTGCGCCAGAGCGAAGCGGCGATCATCGCGGTGTTCGAGGAACGTCCGGCGGAATACGCGAACCGCGCGGCCACCTTCGGGTTGGACCTGAAGTCACCGCAGCAGACGGACAAGCTGGAGATCCTGTACCTGCGCCCCTTGGATCTTTCCGTGGACGAAGCGCTGTACGAGATCATGGAAGCCACAAAACGCGTCGGTGCGAAACGCCTGGTGATCGATTCGCTCGCCGGCTTCGAACGCGCGCTCGCGCCCGACTTCCGCGAGGATTTCGAAGAGTCGCTCTACCGCATGTTCGTGGCCCTCACCGGCATCGGCGTTACCATCATGAGCACCCTGATGCTGGAGGAATCCTTCACCAGGCCACCGTCGAGCAACTACTCCATCTCCTTCCTCACGGACGATATCATCCGCATGCGCTACGTGGAGATCGAGGGGCAGATGCGCAAGATCCTGATGGTGTCCAAAATGCGAGGTGGCGACCACAGCAAACTGATCCGCGAGTACATCATCACAGCGAAAGGATTGGAACTGGTCGGCGCACCGCTCGAAGGATTCAACGGACTGACCACTGGTGTTCCAGTGAAAGCGGCTTGGTGCGGCCCGATAGATAATGAGCAAGCAGCCCACTCCGCTTCCCGTTGCTGAAGAGCTGGTGCAAACCGTGCTGCAAGCGGTGCTTGAGAACGCGCCTTTGCCACTGGCACAAGTAGCAGGACCGGAGCACATAGTGTGGGCGATCAATCCGGCCTTCTGCACGTTGCTGTCCAGAAGCGCGGAGGAGTTGATCGGCCAACCCTTCGCTGACCTTTTCCCGCAGAGCATACGCTCCAGTGAATTGCTGGATCGCGTGTTGCGCAGTGGCGTTGGCGAAGCCTTCGTGATCGTGGAAGGGCAAGCGGCGAACTCGCACTATGGGGCGTTCACCTGTTGGCCCATCAATGCCGGCATAGGGCGGCTGAGCGGGCTGATGATCCAGGTAACGGAAACCACAGTTCTGCAACAGCTTTCCGTAGCAGTGAACGAAGCATTGCTGATCAGTTCCGTGGAACAGCATGAGCTCGCCGATGTGGCCGAGCGGCTGAACGTGCGGTTGCAGAGCGAGATCATCGAACGCCAAAAAGCCGAAGAGGTCGTGCGGGAAAGCGAGGCGCGACTGGCCTTGGGCCTGCGCGTGGCGCAACTGGCACTGGCGGAAGTGGACTACGGTACCGGGCAGAGCCACCTGAGCGCAGAGGCCGCGCAGATGTTCGGCTTGGGCGAAGAGGCCATGGTGGTGCCACGCGCTACCGTACATGCCACCTTCCATCCGGATGATCGCGCAGCGCTCCAGGAACGCATCGCGGCAGCGCTGGATCCCAACGGTCCGGGTCGTTTCGAGATGGACCACCGCGTGGTGTGGCCGAATGGCCGCGTACGCTGGCTGCGTGTAAGCAAGCACGTGCTATTCAATACGGTAGAGGGAACGAAAAGGCCCTCACGCGCGATCCTCGCCGCCCTAGACATTTCCCGGGAAATGGAGGCGAACAGTAACCTGCGCGCGAGCGATGTGCGGGTGCGCTTGGCAACCGAAGCAACGGGTGTGGGCATCTGGGAATGGAACATCCTCAGCGGTGCGATCCGTTGGGACGCTCAGATGTTCCGCATCTATGGGATCACACCCACCCCGGACGGGGTGGTGCCCTACAGCTTCTGGAGCAACTCCGTGGTGCCGGAAGACCTAGCCGAACAAGAACGGATCTTACAGGATACGGTGGGCCAGATCGGGCAGAGCAACCGGGAGTTCCGCATACAACGGACGAACGACCATGCCATCCGCTATGTAGAAGCCGTAGAGACCGTGCGTACCAACTTGGATGAGAAGGCGGAATGGGTGCTGGGTACGAATCTGGACATCACCGAGCGCAAACAGGCGGAATTCGCTCTGCTCGAGGCCGACCGCCGCCAGAGCGAGTTCCTGGCCACCCTCGCACATGAGCTGCGCAACCCGCTCGCACCCTTGCGCAATGGTCTCGAACTCCTTTCCCTGTCAGATCCCGATCGCGCCACCTCCGATCAGACGCTTGGCATGATGAAACGGCAGTTGGATCAGATGGTGCGGCTGATCGACGACCTGATGGACCTGAGCCGCATTTCGCGTGGCACGGTGGATCTGCGCATGCAACGCTTGGACCTGCGCACCGCGCTCGACCAAGCCGTGGAGACGTGCAAGCCGCTGATCGACCGCCAGGACCATACGCTCGTGGTGGACCTTCCGGATGGACCGGTGATGGTGGAAGGTGATCCCATGCGGTTGACCCAGGTCTTCACCAACCTGTTGAACAACTCCGCCAAGTACACCGATCGGGGTGGTGCCATCGCCGTGCACCTGGACGTGAACAACGGGGAGGCGACGGTCTCCATCGAGGACAACGGCATCGGCATCGCAGCGGACCAACTGGTGAAGGTCTTCGACATGTTCGCCCAAGTGGAGCGCACGAACGACCGGGTGCAAGGCGGCCTGGGCATCGGCCTGAACATCGTGAAACACCTGGTGGGCATGCACGGCGGCCACATCACCGCCCGTTCCGAAGGGCTGGGCAAGGGCAGCGGCTTTACGGTATGCCTCCCTTTGGCAGTAACACCAGCGACCATAGCCACACCACCGGAACCGATCGCGGCGGTAAGAACGATCGCGCCGCAACGAATCCTGGTGGTGGACGACAACGTGGATGCGGCCACCATGATGGCGCTCTTGCTGGGCAAACAGGGTCATGAGGTGCGCGTGGCGCACAATGGGGAAGAAGCATTGAAGACCGGCGCAGCCATGGAACCGGATGTGGTTCTGATGGATCTGGGCATGCCGGTGATGGACGGCTTTGCCGCGTGCCGCCTTATGCGCGCATCCCCATGGGGAGCGAAGGCGCTGATCGTGGCCCTGAGCGGCTGGGGGCAGGAAGAGGACCGGCGCAAATCGACCGATGCGGGCTTTGATAACCATTTGGTGAAACCCATTCCTAGTGAAAAGATCCTTGCACTGATCGAGGGACACCCGCCCGCGCCGTCGATGCCGTGAACAATGAAGGCCCCATCCCTGGAGCCTTCGTTGTTGATGAAGTATGGATGACGGACCGGTTGGGTCAGTCCTTTTCGTCCTTCTTCATCTTTTCCTTTTGGTGATCATTGAGATCGCTGGTGCCTTTGTGGCGCATTTTCTCCCATGACGCGTACTGGTCCTTGTTCAACACCGCTTTCAGGTCGTTGTCGCGCTCGTCCATCAGGGCTCCGGTCTTGCTGCCCATTTCAGTGTCCGTGAGCTTGGGCACCATTGCTTCCAATGCCTGATGCTTCTTCATGTAGCGCTGGTCGATCTCCTTCACCTTGGCCTGCTGTTCATCGTTGAGGTTCAGTTGCACGTTCAGCACCAGTGAGTTCATCTCCACCCAAGCATTGTCCAAGGGATGGCTCTTGGTGTCTTGGGCTTGGGCGTTCATCGCTCCCAGAAGCGTTATCGCGCCGATCATCAGTGTGTTCTTCATGTTGTTCATGTTGG
>JANNYL010000557.1:0-10465 GCA_031410075.1 Flavobacteriales bacterium | reverse complement strand
GCCGCTGGCGGAGGCACATTCAGTGTGGAAGCAACCCTTGGCGGATGCATCACCACGGATCAAATGACCGTAGAGGTCACCCCGCTTCCCACGGTCGATCTTGGAAACGACACAAGCATCTGCGCAGGACAAGCGCTGCTTTTGGATGCCACCTACCCCGGCGCTACTTATCTGTGGCAGGATGGATCCACCACGCCGACCCTCAACGCTGCAACCGGCGGACTTTACACCGTTGTTGTCAACCCCAACGGATGCACCGCCACGGACAGTGTTACCCTGGCCGTGAACCCATTACCGAGCGTAAACCTTGGCAACGACACCAGCCTCTGCGTTGGACAAACGATCGTACTCGATGCGACCTATCCCGGTGCCAGCTACCTCTGGAACGATGGAACCACTGGAGCCAGCCTTATCACCGGAATAACGGGAACCTATAGCGTGGTGGTAGATCTGAACGGATGCACGGCCACGGATGCCGTTGCGATCCAGGTGATCGACCTGTCGGACGTTGAACTGGGGGTCGATCAGCGGCTATGTCCGGGTGAAAGCGCGACGCTCTCGGCCCAGAGCGTCGGTGCGAGCTACCTCTGGAACACGGGTGCGAGCACGAGCACCATCAACGTGAGCGCGGCTGGGACGTATGCGGTGCTCGTTCAGAATGGCACCTGTTCTGTTGCAGACACGGTAGCCGTGACCTACGTGCCATTGCCCCAGCCGTCGCTTGGCAACGATCGGGCTGCCTGCGAAGGCGACACTATCCCGCTATCCGTGGAACCGGGTGATGCCAGCGTGCAATGGTCCACTGGCAGCAATAACCCCAACCTCGCCGCCACTGGGAGTGACACCTACGTAGTCTTGCTTTCCCTGGAGGGTTGCACGGCTACGGATACCATACAGCTCGACTTCCTGCCAGCTGAGTTGGAGGTGGACCTTGGTGCAGATACTCTGCTTTGCCCAGGTGAAATATTGATCTTGGATGCCACGACGGAGGATGCGACCTACCAATGGAGCACGCGTTCGATCGATGCGATCGAAACCGTTTCAGAGCCTGGAACCTATTGGGTGACCGTCACCACTGCCTGCGCGGAGGCTACGGACATGATCGTGATCGAGACGGGGAGCTGTGCGAATGTTCCGAACAGCTTCACCCCGAACGGCGATGGCATCAATGATGCGTTCCGCGTGGTGATCGCGGGTACACAACCCCGCGAGTTCGAGTTCACCATCTTCGACCGCTGGGGAAGGGTGATCTTCTCCTCCGCCACGCCGGACTTCGGATGGGATGGTACGGGCACGCCGATCGGCACCTATCCCTGGAAGCTCCGCTACAAGGACGCAGAAGCAGGTCGGCAGCAGCTTTTCGGGCACGTGACCCTGGTGCGCTGAGCGGAACACCTTGCGGGAGACGTGTGCCCGGCGCCTCAGCAAAACTGGTATTTCTACTAGGTGTGGGCTGGACCGGTCTTGGGACCTTCGTTCCGTCAAACCAACCCCTACGGACCATGAAACACGCGCTACTCCTTTTGTCCTTGATCGCCACGCAGGCACACGCCCAGATCATCTACACGGATGTGATCCCGGATGCCACCTACAACACCTTCTTCGCCCCTGACGACACGTGCTCCCTCGATATGGACAACGATGGGAACATCGACTTCTTGATCGTGCAGCGAACGGAGATCCTCCCATGCCCTGGCAGTGGTCCCGCAGAGTGCGCAACGACCAATACAGCATGGCAAAGTGGGGTGAAGATCACTCCAATGGGTACCAATGCCGTGGCAACAACGGGTTCGTATGCTTCACAGCTTCCACACGGGGATGCGATCGACGCTGCTTTGACATGGAACAACACGAGTGGCCAGGTATTAACGATCCAGGGCGTTCCAGTATGCGGACAGTATGGTCAACAAGGTGGGTTTGCCTTCTATTGCGCTTCTGGAATTGGGACAGGGCCTTGGGGGAGTGGTTCATCCTACGCTACCCCAAAGTTCCTCGGCCTCCGGTTCGAAAGCGCTGGAAGCACGTATCATGGTTGGGCACGCTTGAGCATTTTTCCGAACAATGCGACCCTCACCCTGTTGGACTACTCCTACAACAGCACACCCGGCCAAGCGATCCTGGCTGGGGATAATGGAACAGGGTTCGTTGGAATAACCAGCACCGCGCTCCGGGGCATGCAGGTAGCGCCCAACCCGTTCACCTCTGTGTTGAACATTTCACTCCCCACTGGCACAGCAGGTGCTGTGAGTTGCAGGGTGCTTTCGTTGCTAGGCCAAGCGGTTATCACGCGAACGGCCGCAGCCACCAGCGGACCTTCTTCCATCACCCTCGATCTGGAGTCGTTGGCACCCGGCACGTATCTGCTGGAAATGCAGACAGGCGGCGAGTGCATCGTGCGGAAGGTGGTTAAGGAGTAATTGGGCGCGGGGCATATCAGTATTTCATTTTCCGATCCCTTCGTCAGAACAGGTATTTCTACGGGTTGCCGTTCGCTCACGCCGCAGAACATTTGGCGGCACCAACCAACCACACCCAACCATGAAAACGAACATCTCCCGTAATCTGCCGGCCATCGCCCTGTTCTTGGGCTTGATGGTAGCGGCCACCAACACACAGGCGCAGGACGAGCCAAAGACCAAGGACGGCAGCGTCTTCACCGTGGGCATGGTGCGCACTGGCGCCAACACGGACCAGGACTACCTGGACCAACTCGCCGGATACTGGATCCCGCAAATGGAAGCCGCCCAAGCACAAGGCCTCATCATGAGCTACCGTGTGCTCAGTGGCAACTTCAGCAATGCGGATGATTTCAACGTGATGATGCTTGTGGAATACCCCAACCTCGCGGCCTTGGACCCCGACCCGGCACGGGAGGCGAAGTGGAAAGCCATTCGCGATGGCCTCACCACCAAGTTCGGTGGTCCGGATAAACTGAAGGCCATGCGCACCGGCCTCAACGATCTACGCACCTACCAAGGTGAGAAGGTGATGCGCACGGTATTGCTGAAATAGACCGCCACGGTCAGTGCGGCGCATGTGCGCCAAAAGCGAAGGGCCGGGAGGCCCTTCGCTCGTTGAGGAGGGCGGCACGATCAGAAGATCGGACAATGAGAAGATCAGAAGATCGCTACTTGCGCGCAGCATGACCATCTGCGTCTCGCAAACCCATTCCATTTTCTGATCCACCCGGATAATGAACTCGAGCTCGGGATGGTTGCCGGTTCGCCAGGCATTCCATTTTCTGTTCTGTCATCCCGGGCTTGACCCGGGACTGGTCTTCTCATTTTCTGATCCCCTCGAAAGAACTGGTATTTCTACTAGGTGTGGGGCCAACCATGCCCTGCACCTTTGGCACGACCGATCCAACCTCTTCCACAAACGCCTTCGCCGGGCTACGGCGCATAACCCATGAAACACGATACACATCCCTCACCCCGCCGAAGCCTGTTCGCTACGGTGGCCTCTGCCGCTTCGGCTCTCCTGCTGTTCGCGGCATATCTGACACCGCTGTCCAGCGCTGCCCAGAATCCATTCGCTCATAAAGGCCTGTGCGACACGGATCCCTTAACACAACCTTGCGGTGTAAATGCGTATAATTTTAACACATGTGGACAGATCTACTTCTATCCTTACCCTGGGGGCATCACCACAACCCTTTCGCTGACCGATACGATGTTGTACGCGAATACGCCCGAATACACGGATACGTGCAGGGCGCCGTTCAAATTCTCGTGGTCCAGGCATGACGCACCCGTGGGCAACTCCTCGGGAACGGATGTGAGCAAGTACCCCACCATGCGCGGTGGTCCGGAATCGCATACGTTCTACATCACGTTCGGCCGCCAGACGACCACTTGGGTGGAAGAAGATTGGCTCGTCCTCTCCCGGTTCCCGAACGACATCAACATCTACTATTCGGGAGCGCAACGGACCGTTAACTGGGATCTCTTCGTGGATGGCGTGCCGAGCGGCACGGTCGAGCCCGTGCCAGGAACACAGGAATATTCGTACCCGGGTTTTAATACGTACGACGGGTATCCATATTTGTTCGTCAAAGGTGTCTGGAAGGTCACGTACACCCCAGGCTCTGCCTATGGCCTGCCCAACAACGTGCGTGAATTCGCGCTGAGGCCCAAGATCCAGTACATCCTCAACGGCAACCAGACTGAGAGTATTGCGAGTGAAGAGTTCCGTTTCAAGGCCGTGATGGTGGGAACGAATTTCACGGACGTGCTCGGGACGTTCGATACGCCCGATGCCGCGGTCCAGATCCTTCGCGATCCCCCTGGCGATGCCAGCTCCACCAGCCTCACCTCATCCAACACGATGTGCAGAGGCGAAACCATCTCCGGGACGACCGAGCAAGGTGGCTCCGCCTTTGCCAAGGTGCGGATCGGGATAGCTGGTTCCGCCGGCCTCATCGTCAGTACGAACTTCGAGATCTACGGCGAAGTAGGTGTTAGCACATCGGCCACTCGCACCCGAACGGCCACCGGGGATTACCAGACCTGCCTGACCACGGGACAAACGATCTCCACCCCGACGTCTGGTGCACCAGATGATCTGTTCTTCGGCAGTTCGGTGCGCTACGCCTACGGTATGGCCCTTACCACGCGGCGCATTGGTTGCAATATGCCGACCGATTCTGCTGAGTTCATGATCGTACCCCTTCAGACCCTCAGCAACTTCCGTTGGACCGAGAGCTATATCAGGAGCACGGTTGTGCCCGAGCTGGAAGCCGATGTCGCCTCGCTCGTGGTAGGTACGGAGGATTGGAAGGTCGCCAACAATCAACTCAACGTGTGGCGTCAGACCCTTGCCATGAACGATTCCATCAAGGCGAACGCGAACTATACTGGTACCCTCGAGCAATTCAATAGCGGGGGATTTGTTGACAATGTTTTGGAAACCACGACCTCACAATCAAGGTCGATCGAATACAACGTATCCCTCTCACAAGGTTTGAGCGCTGAATTCGGAGTCAACTTCGGCGGCAATGGTGTTACCGTCGGTGGCGAGGTCACCTTCCGGCAGGATTACGGTAATAGCGTGAGCGCTTCGAACAGCGGTACCAACACGTTGGTGTACCATCTGGAGGACGTAGGCAATGGCGACAACTTCGACGTGGAGATCAGGCAGGACAAGGTCTTCGGCAGCAACGTGTATCGCCTGCGCTCGACTTCAAGGACCAGTTGCCCATATGAAGGAGGCTACCAACTGGATCAGCCATCCCTTTCCGTGGGTGCCCTCGGAAACAACTACATGGTGCTGAACGAAGTGCCCGTAGGAACCGGTGCCGCGTTCCCGCTTTACGTGTGCAACAACAGCGACGTGGACGCCACGTATTATCTGAAGTTCCGCACCAACAGCAATACGGAGGGCGGTATCCTCAACGCGTTCGGCAACCAGATCAACTCGAACGACAACGGCTTGGAACTGGACATCCCTGCGGGTGAATGCCTGAACGTGACCAATCTGGTGCTCACACAACCGGGTACGCCCATCGGCCCGGACTACTCGATCGAGGTGTACCTGTATTCCCTGTGCGAACCCGGTATCAGCTCCAGCATCACCATCGAGGCGCACTACGGCACAGGCAACTTCGGCAGCTACTGCGAACCTTCGAGCGCCTCAGGACCAGCATTGGGTGATTACATCGACGGCGTTGTCGTGAGCGACATCAGCAACACCGGAACAGGCAACGTGGCGGGTGCTTCTTACACCGATTTCAGCGGGCAGTTCAGCACGCCGCTCTCGCGTAATGCGCAACGAGTGGTGGCCGTTACGGCCGGCACAGCCTTGGGTGATCATTTCGCCGCTTGGATCGACTACGATCGCGATGGCACCTTCGAGGCAGCGGAGAAACTCGGTGAGTTCGAGAACAGCGCTGCGGGCGAGAGCCAGAACATCGCGTTCACTGTGCCGGTGAGTGCGCAGTTGGGTTCCACGATAATGCGTGTGCGTGGCGTGCGCCTGGGCATCGGCGAACCCGCACCTGTGGACCCCTGCTACAGCTACCAGGCCGGCGAAACGGAGGACTATGCCGTGGTGATCAACGCGAACACCCCGCAGGATTGCGCGGGCGTGAACAATGGACCGGCCCTGCCGGGTACCGCATGCAACGATGGCAATGCGAACACCGGGAATGATACCTGGAACGCCAACTGCACATGCGTCGGCCAGCCTTTGGATTGCGTGGGTGTGCCGAACGGCCAGACCCTGCCGGGCATAGCCTGCAACGATGGCAACGCCAACACCGCCGGTGATGTCTATGACGCGAATTGCCAGTGCGCAGGCCTGCCCTTGGATTGTCTGGGTGTTCCTGGTGGAACCACCGTGCAAGGCACAGCGTGCAATGATGGCGATGCCGGTACCGGCAATGATGTGTACAACGCGAGCTGCCAGTGCGCAGGGCAGCTGATCGATTGCCTGGGCGTGATCGGCGGGACCACGACCGTGGGTACCCCCTGCGATGATGGCAACCTGCTGAGCGGCGGAGATGCCTATGCCGCGAACTGCGAATGCGTGGGAGCCTTCGCTACGGATTGCGCCGGTGTTGCCGGTGGAACCGCCCAACCAGGCACCGCCTGCGACGATAACAATATCGCCACGGGCAACGACACGTATAGTGTGAACTGCGTCTGCGCTGGTGAACTGTACGACTGCGCCGGCACGCTCGGTGGAACACAGTTGCCCGGAACGCCCTGCGATGACGGTAATAGCGCGAGCACCAACGACACCTTCAACGCAGGATGCGGCTGCATAGGCGAATTCGCGAACGATTGCGCTGGAGTACCGGGTGGTACCGCACTGCCTGGAACGCCTTGCAATGATGGTAACGCCGCTACCGGCAACGATGTGTACAACGCGTTCTGCACCTGCGCTGGTGAACCGATCGACTGCAATGGCGTGGTCGGTGGCCCCACCCAGCCCGGCTTCCCCTGCGATGATGGCAACGCGGCCACCGGGGGCGATGCGATCGACGCCAATTGCCAGTGCGCGGGCCTGTTGCTCGACTGCCTAGGCGTGCCCGGTGGAACGACCACCGTCGGAACGGCGTGCGATGACGCCGATGCCAACACCAGTAATGATGTGTACACCGCGAACTGCATCTGCGCAGGTGAGCTGGCCAACGATTGCGAAGGCGTGGCCGGTGGAACGGCACAGCCCGGTACCACCTGCGATGATGGCGATGCGACGACCGGCAACGATGTGTACAGCGCGAACTGCACTTGCGCGGGACAGCTGATCGACTGCGAAGGCACCATCGGCGGTTTCGTGTTGCCCGGAACCCCATGCAATGATAGCCTGGCCTGCACCGTGAACGATGTGCGCGGCACGGATTGCGTTTGCAGCGGGACCACCATCACCATCGGTGCCATTTCAGGGGCCACCACGGTGATCGGGAATACCTCCAACGTATACCTGGTAGCGCCTGTGGCCAATGCGAACAGCTACAACTGGACCCTGCCGAACGGTTGGACCACGAGCGACAACGGAGCCTTCGCGCTAGTCGCGGAGGTGAACAATACCGCCGGCCCGGTGGACCTCTGCGTAACGGCCATGGTGGGTGCATGCGAACTCACCAGCTGCATCACGGTGACCGTGGACTTGAACATAGGCATCTCGACCAACGAGGCGCCATCAACCGAGTGGTTCAGCGTACAGCCGAACCCAACGAACGGCACCTTCCAACTGCGTCCGTCAACGACCGATGCAACGCCGCTGCGCATCAGCATCCGCAACGGCCTTGGCCAGGAAGTGGTGACACCGTTCACCATGGCTGGTCAACGGAGCATTGACATGGACTTGAGCGATGTGGCCGCCGGTGCGTACTACCTGCTCGCCACCCGCAACGGGGAGCAACAGGTGATCAAGATCATGGTGCAGCGTTAGCAGAACACTGGCGCTTGTTTCCTCCAGGGTGGGTCTTCGCAAGGAGGCCCACCCTGCTTGTTTTGGGACCTACCCTAAACGTGGAAGCCTACTCGCACCGCAACGCTTTCACAGGATCAGCGATAGCTGCTCGATAGGCCTGCACGCTCACTGTAAGCAGCGTGACAAGCAACGTGATCAGCAGCGCGGCGGCGTAAAGCAGTGGTGAGATCTCCGTGTGATACGCGAAGGTCTCGAGCCAGCGGGTAATGGCATAGAACGCCCTACGGTTCGGCTCACTTCCGGCTCGAAGGCCGGAACCTCGCACCAACCCCACACGCGGGCAGCGAAGCGAGAGCAAAAGCTTGGTCTACAGGCCGCCGGAGGCGGAAGGGTTCTTGGTCCCGGCGAAGGCCGGGTTAGTATTCGGTGGCCGTTTCGGCCAATGGCCTTGTGGTATCAAGGCTGTTCTCATAACCACAACCTGTCCCGTTCGCGGGATGTTCGCATGTTCACATGACCACATGGGCACTCTCCGCTTTCTATAACATTCTAAACCTCCCGCTCTACCCGATTTTTCGGGAGGCGATCTTCCGATCCTTCTCCGCACCTTGCACCTCGCGTTCCGCATACGAGGCCTTCGGGTACTTTCAGCGCGGAACTGCACATCAATGACCGCCAAACAAAAACTCGAAGCCACCCTCTGGGACATCGCCAACACCCTGCGCGGCAAGATGAGCGCGGACGACTTCCGCGACTACATCCTCGGCTTCATCTTCTTCAAGTACCTCAGCGAGAAGATGGAGATCTATGCCGACGAGATCCTGCACCCGGACGGCATCACCTACGACCAGATCAAGCCGAGCACCAAGGATCGCAAGGCCTACCTGAAGGCCGTGAGCGAGCTGAGCGTGGAACACCTCGGCTACTTCCTGGAGCCCGAAGAACTCTTCAAAAACATCGTGCCCACAGGCGAAGAGGCCGAAGGTGCCGATGCGCCCTTCATCCTGGACAAGCTCACCGCCGTGCTCCGCCACATCAGCGACAGCACGCGCGGGCACGAGAGCGAGGACGATTTCGCCAACCTCTTCGAGGACCTCGACCTCACCAGCAGCAAGCTGGGCAAGGGCGAGAAGGACAAGAACAACCTGGTGGTGAAGGTGCTGCGCAAGCTGGCCACCGTGGACTTCGAGCTGAACGACCCCGCGCACGATGTGCTGGGCGATGCCTACGAATACCTCATTGCGCAGTTCGCCAGCGGCGCGGGCAAGAAGGCCGGCGAATTCTACTCCCCACAGGAGGTGAGCACCGTGCTGGCGCGCATCGTTACCATGGGCAAGCAACGGTTGAAGTCCGCGTACGACCCCACCTGCGGAAGCGGTTCGCTGTTGTTGCGCGTGAAAAGGGAAACACCGAACGGTGTCGGGATGCTCTACGGGCAGGAGATGAACCCCACCACCTTCAACCTGTGCCGCATGAACATGATCATGCACGATGTGCATTACCGGCAGTTCGATGTGCGCAACGAGGACACGCTGGAGCGCCCGCAGCACCTGGAGCACCGCTTCGAGGCGATCGTGGCCAACCCGCCCTTTAGCGCCGAATGGAACGCCGGGCCTACCAAAAGCACGGACGACCGTTTCAGCGCGCCGGGCAAACTCGCACCCAAGACCAAGGCCGATTTCGCCTTCCTGCTGCACATGCTGCACCATTTGGAGGATGGCGGAACGCTGGCCTGCGTGCTGCCCCACGGCGTGCTCTTCCGTGGCGCGGCCGAGGCGCACATCCGCGAATACCTGATCCGCGACCTCAACGTGCTCGATGCCGTGATCGGCCTGCCCGCCCAGATCTTCTACGGCACCGGTATACCCACCAGCATCGTGGTGCTCAAGCGCGGGCGCAAGGACCGCGACAACATCCTCTTCATCGACGCCAGTGGCGAAGGGAACTACGAGAAGGTGAAAACGCAGAACAAGCTGCGGCCTGCGGATGTGGACCGCATCGTAAGCACCTACCGCGAGCGCACCGCGCAACCCAAGTACAGCCACGTGGCTAAGCTGGACGAATTGAAGACCAACGGCTACAACCTGAACATACCGCGCTACGTGGACACCTTCGAGGCCGAGGAAGCCGTGGACCTGAAGGCCGTGGCGAAGGAGCTGCAAGCACTGGAGCAGGGGATGAACGAGACGGATGCAGACTTGGCGAAGTATTGCAAGGAGTTGGGAATTGAAATGCCGTTCGCGTGATGGGCCTTCGAGTGCCTCAGGCCCCGGACTCGGCCGACGATCGTCACGGAACACGGTGGCTGAGGCACTCGAAGCCCCGTGTTCCCACCAAGAATCTGAATTGAATGTCCCAAGGTTTCATGTACATACTCCTCTGTGCCGATGGCTCCTACTACACTGGTAGCACCAACGACTTGGAGCGCCGTATCGCACAGCATGAAGCCGGTGAAGGTGCCAACCACACGCGTAAGCACGGTCCAGTGAAGCTCGTTTACTACGAATGGTACCCGCGCGTGGACCTAGCCTTCTACCGCGAGAAGCAAGTGCAAGGCTGGAGCAGGAAGAAGAAGGAAGCGTTGATC
>JANNYL010000556.1:0-2149 GCA_031410075.1 Flavobacteriales bacterium | reverse complement strand
GGTAGCCCTTGGCAGCGAGCTCGTTCATGTAGGCGGCGATCTTCCGGGTGCCGCGTTCCTTGATCGCCCCGGCCGTGTAGCCATGCCAGCCGCCGTAGCCTTGGCCTGCTGTCCATACGAGGACGCTGTCCTTGCCAGTCGTGCCCTTCCACCAGTAAGGCTTGTCGCCTTGCTCGCGCAGGGTGCTGCCGATGCGGTCGCCGCCGTCGGGCATGTCGGGGATGTAGTTCGGGCCCTGGCTCAGGTGGCGGATTCCGTGCGCGGCGTAGGCGTCCACCATGCTCCAGCTCATGCCGGGTACGTCGGTTTGCATGGCCATGGTGATCGGCAGGTCGTACCATTGTCGCAGCGAATCGGCGTACTCCACGATCCAGTGCATCTCCTCTGGCGTGCAGAGGCCGGTCATCAGGTTGGCGTAGTTCGCGCTAAGGGCGATGCTGCCGCTCTTCACCGCCGCGATGAAGCGTTGCTTGTCCGCCTCGCTGGAAATGCCCAGGAAATTCTCCACGGCCCAGAGGCTCTCCACGTTCCACACGAAACGGCTGTCCTCGGGATAGTCCTTCGTGCGACCGATCAGCTCCAGCGCCTTCCAGATGTTGTTGTTCTGGATCCGCTCCACTTCGGCCTGCAGGTGGCTGTATCCGATGTCGGTGTGGCTGTGGTGAACGAGGTGGATGTCGCGGTGGATGACAGGTTGGAGGACGAGCACTGTATCCTTGGCCGTTCGATCAACGATCCCGACATGCAACCGTATCGAGTCCGAACTTGCTGTCGTCGGGAACTCAAAGTCCAGCTTGCTCAATCCTTCGACCAGCTCAATGAACTGCTGGTTCTTGCTATTGAACGACACTTCGAGAAACGCACCACCGCCATGGTGCATCGCCGTCACCAGTAACACTCTCGCTCCATTTTTCTTCACGAAGGGAGGGATCTCCATGTCGACTTTCTCCTCGAACGTGTACCGGAAGGTCATGAACCAGTCCGGGCTGTCCTGTGCGTGGCCCACCACTTTCAGCTTCACCGGCTGGCCGAGCTTGACGTACTTCCTCGGTACACGCAGATGCGCGAAGCCGTGCGCATCGCCGTGGCGGTCCATCTTGCTGAATTCGAAGACGAGCTTGGTGCTGTCCACTCCGGCGGTGCTCCAGGAACCGGGCTTCGTGCTATGGTGCGTGGTGAAGGTGAGCGCGAGCTGATCGTTGATGTACAGATCGAAGCTCCGGTCACCTCCGCTTGTGGTGCTGTTGTGCGCTGCTATCCAGCTGAAGTAGAAATAGGGGATCGATTCGCGTTCCGAGAAAGGCACGGATGCGGTTTCCCACGCGATGGCCTTCTTTCCATCCGTGCAACGCGTGAGCAAGGCCGTGGTGGCATGCTCCGGGTACACGCTGAAGTACGAGAGCACCTCGCCCTCGATGTCCTTCGCGTAGCCGTTGACCACGACCTGCTTGCCGAAGACGGGGAGATCGACCTGCGCTGTGGAAGTCAGGCCACAGACCAGCGGAAGACAGGCGAAGAGACGCATGCTTCAAAGATGCGGGCGAATGCGGGTTTCACCGCCAAGACGCCAAGGACGCAACGGCCACGCCACGTATTTGAAACTCTTTGGCGCCCACTTGGCGTTCTTGGCGTCTTGGCGGTGGAAATTCAGAACCGGTAACGCAGCCCGAAACCTGCGACGAGCGAGCGGGTCAATCCATCGGGTCGCACTTCCCGCGTGATCAGGGGCGTGCCGAAGGTGGCTTCGATGGCCCACTGCTCCGCCAGCTTGTAGCGCAGATCCGCGGTGAGGTTGAGCGTAAGGCCTTGTGAGCCTTTGAGGGTGATGCGGTCGTTGCCCATTTCGCTCATCGTCGCTGCGTCGTTCACGCGGGTATCTTCTTGCAAGTGATAGATCCCCAGCAAACCTGGCTGTAGCGAGAGCTTTCCGCAGCCGTAAGCGTATTGCACACGGGCCACCAAGTCATCCCCGCGATCGAGCATGTTCGATTCGAAGTAGCCGAGGATCGCCGGATCATTGCCCCATGCGTAATGCGAGAAGCCGTTCATGTTGTCGTTCACCAGCACGTGCTGGTAGGCAATGCTTGCCACATATCGCTTGTAGCGCCAGTTGATGGCTGCCAGCAGATCGGTGGTACCCAAGCCGGTC
>JANNYL010000555.1:0-8916 GCA_031410075.1 Flavobacteriales bacterium | reverse complement strand
GATCCGAAAGTGCGAACTGAACTCCAAGAACGTCTTGAACGCGATGGCTTGCATGCGTTGACCGAGCAATTGAAAACCCTCGATCATGCGCATTGGGCTGCGATGGATAGGAAGAACCCACATCGGGTGATCCGCGCGTTGGAGGTCTGCCTGGTTTCAGGCGAACCGTTCAGTGCGCAGCGCAAAAGCTCCGGTTCGCGTGCTGATCTGAACATCGTTCGCTTGGCCATCGATCTTCCGCGTGCTGAACTCTACCAACGCATCAACTCCCGCGTGGATCGCATGTTCGCCGATGGCTTCATCGATGAGGCACGAAGCCTCCTACCCTACCGCGATCTCAACGCGCTTCGAACGCTGGGCTACAATGAACTCTTCGCACACTTCGACGGTGTGATGGACCTACCAACTACCGTGGCGCTCATCAAACAGCACACGCGGAACTACGCGAAAAGGCAGTTGACCTGGTTACGCCGGGATCCGAGCTGGGCATGGACGGCTCCTGAGATCCCCGCAATGATCCGAACGCTCGATGCGCGGCATTAAGCACTGGCCAACTTGGGTTCTGGGATCGTTGATCCTTCTTGCGTGCATTGACAGGGCCCATCTGCTGGTGGAGTTCGGATTCCGTTGCACGAGCACGGATGAGGTTATTATCTGGCAGATCGCACGCGACTATGGCCAAGGAATATTCCGCGAATGGTACATGTACGGCCAGAACTACAATCCGATGTTGGAAGCGCTGTTGGGCTCGCCATTCCTACGCTTGGGAGCGGATCCATGGATCGTTCTACCCATTGTCACATCGTGTCTTGCGCTCCTTCCGTTCTGGTCTTTCGCATTGTGGCACTTCCGACGGGGTGAGTTGCTCGCGGCGTTCGGGTTCGCCTTGATGCCGTTGCTACTTCCGGTGGAATGGGGAATGCTCACCACCATCACACGTGGCTTCGTTCACGGCATCGCCTTGATCGCACTTTTGCCGTGGGCATTGTCCTTGAAACGCATTTGGTTGCGGTTCCTTATCGCTTCGTTCATCACTGGTGCGGCTTTGCTCTGCAACCCGAATTCGCTGATCTTTCTGGTGGCCATATGCACCACAGTGGTGCTGACCCATTGGCGCGAATTACGGTTCTGGTCGATGTCCTTCCTGGGAACGATACCTGCACTTTTGTTCTGGTACAAAGCCCATCACTTCTTCGACGATCATCGATGGGATATGATGCATTGGATCGATCCAGGTGATCTGCATTTTACACCATCGCTGTTGTTCAAGGCCTTCACGCAACTGGACAGTCACTTCGCTGCGCTCTTCCCGGTATGGTGGCCGAACGGGCATCTCGCGCTTGTGACCCTGGCACTGCTTGTTGTTCTGCTTTGGCGCGTTGGGTCGCGATCACACGCACTTGGGGTATTCGCAGCAATTGCGGTGATCCTGTTGTCTCTGTGTGTCGTGAAAGTGCATAACGGTTGCGAGAGTGTCTTCTTCGCTCGTTCCCGCATGTTCCTGGCCATACCGCTTTTGCTTTGCTGGGCCATCGGCTGGTTGTTGAAGTCGCGAACCCTTTCGCCAAAACTCGCAGTAGGCTTCATCGTGCTGGCGCTGTGCTACGTTGGCCTGAAATGGCTCAGGACCCCGGAAGTTGTGGATCGCGAAATGAGGCATCAGCAAGGCTCACAGGTGCGGGAAGCCTGGATCATGGATGTTTTCGAACAGTGCAATTCGATCGGTGCCGCTTCACGTGACGCACGAGTAGATGTCGTGGTGCCTATTCGATGGCCACAGCTACGCGTTGAGCCCGATGCTCACTTCAACGCCTACCTCTTATGCTATGCTTGCTCATTCGCGGTAGCGGATCTCCCACCCACTTTCGGCCCGGGGTATGATCGACGGAGTTGGGTGCGTGATCGATACAAGGGAGCCCCGGCTGGGAATGTTCTCTTCGTCGGCGGTGATCCAGTGGCATGGGAGCACGTTGTGAGGAACTACCCAACGAAGATCAATGTCGGAAAAACCGCCCTGCCCCTGCATTCATTTCACTGCGATACGCTCACAATAGAATCACTGTCGATCCGCCTTGGAATAGATGATGACATCGGGCGTTGATCACCGGTCATTGGGCATTCTGTGCTTCGCGCCAATGAGAACGGTTCTATCCAGAAACGGTCAGCATGGGCAGTTCTCAGACTTGAACTCCCACAAGTAGTACGTCATCGATCTGGTCGACCATTCCCGTCCATTCCATGAATGTTCGTTCGATGTCCTTTCCTTGTCCGCAAGCATTGCGACCGTGTGTGCTTACCAGCACTTCTTTCAGGCCAGAAGTCTTCCACTTCTTGCCCATTGGTCCGCCGAACTGATCGGCCATTCCATCTGAAGCCAGGTACATTCGATCACCTTCTTCCATGGGTATCAGGTGCGACGTGAACGAGTTGACCACGCCCTCGACGAAGCCAATGGGGATCCGGTCTCCTTTCACTTCTTCGAACAGGCCACTGCGCCGAACGATGTACAACGGACAAAGTGCGCCGCTGAATTCGCATTCACGCGTGATCTTGTCATACGTGATGACACCGATGTTCATGCCATCACGAACATGTTCGTCACCCTCCTGGTGGGATAACGTTCGTAGTAATTCGTTACGCAATTCGCCCAAGATCTCAGCTGGCCCGGTAATTCCACGACCTGTGACTATCTGCGGAAGCAGCGTGATACCCGTCATGCTCAGCAAAGCGCCCGGAACGCCGTGACCTGTGCAATCCGCAACGGCCAGAACGGTTTTTGAACCCACTTTTGCGCTCCAATAGAAATCGCCGCTAACGACATCGCGTGGTTTGAATATCACGAAGGCATCCGCGAACGAGGCACGCAGTTGCGAAAGAGAAGGCAACATCGCGAGTTGGATACCCTGGGCGTAACGAAGACCACTCAGCATTTCAGCGTTCTGGTGTTCCACCAATGCGTTCTTCTCCTCCACTTCATTTTGCAACCGGAGCCTTTCCGTTATGTCGCGTATGTAGATCACCACCGCAGGTGTGCCATTGTAGTCTGTCACCTTCGCACTGCATTCCACTTGAAGGGATGCTCCAGAAGCCGTGCGCAACGGAATGTCGTCGTACACCAGGCCGCCGCTCGACCATGCATCCGCGATCCGCATCGCGCTGCGATCCAGATCGACTTGGAAGTGCAGGTCGAAGATGGATCCGGCGGATAGTTCTTCCGGCCGATATCCCAACATCTCAGCGGCCCTCGGATTGATCAGCAGGATCTTGCCGTTCGCCACATTGAGGACAATGGCTCCATCATGCGCCTGCTGAAAAAGCTGCTGGTATCTGATGCGTTCCTTTTCGATCCTTTCAGACCTTCCGCGCAAGCGCTTGTACGCAAAGGCCAACCCTGAAGAGAAGATCAGCATGACCCCAGCAGGTAACCAGCCCAGAATGTTCAAGCCGCTTTGCATCGCTCGTCTTTCGCTGCCGGGAATTGGTCGAGCACACCGAAGATCAGTGTGGGATCCAGGAATTCGCCAATACGATCGGGTCGGCTCACATACCGCACAATACCCTCCATATCCACGAGGAAAGAGGCCGGAAGCGGAATACCTTCTGCATACTCCACCAAGGCCTCAATAGCCGGATTTTCATATACGACACCATAACGCTTCGATGTGATCTGGTCAGTATCGGAGAGCAATTTGTACCCAACGCCGATCCGCTCGACCATGTCCTTGTTCACATCAACACTATCTGGCCCAATGCCGAGCACATGGATCCCGCGCGCTTTGAATTTTTCATGGTTGCGCTCATAGGTCCGCAACATCATGTGGCAGCCAGGGCACCAGTCGCCGCGAACGAAGATCAACAGCACAGGGTGCTTGCCCCGATAGTCGGCCAATCGCACCGAATTTCCGTCCTGGTCCGGCAGAACCAGATCCGGCGCGGGCATCCCGGCTTGAACTCGGTATCCATTGCGTGCGTTCTGGACCATCTTGGCCGCATCCTGCAAATAACTGAGCGACAAAAAACACGCGCTACCGAACGGCACCAACGGAAGCACATCCGTTTGCCACGCGAACATTCCGTCGAACCAGAAGATCGAGAGCAACAAGCCAGAGAGTGCTATCAAGATGGGTTCCAACAACCTGAACCGCATATAGGTGAATACGGGCAGGTAGGCTTGTCGAAGAACCAAAGCCAATGCGCTCAGGACCATGGCAGCGGTTGCCGACCCCATCAGTCCAGAACGAATGTCGAGCAGAACACCGAGAGCACTTGCGCTCACGATGATCATCGAGAACTGAAAGCGGCTCGTGTACTTCTTGAATTCCGCCAATGCACACACGTGGGCGAATACCAGGATCAAAGGACCCACAATGCCTCCGGAAAGCAATGAGAACGAGAACCCTGTCCCGGTGAGGGCAACGGAGAGCCACGTGAACGGATGGCGATGCTTGAACATGGGCCTGGAAAAGACCCCGCTTCTACGCGATAGAACGCCACAGGTTCGCACTTTGGGCGCCGAATACCACGATCAGGGTACCCGCCATGAAACCGCAGTTCAGCACCTTTGCCGCCATGATCAAAAAACCGCTCTTATTCCTGCCCCTGTTCGCTCTGGCCTGTTCGGCTCCAAACAAGGACAACATGGAGGATGTGGTGAACGTGTACACACACCGACACTATGAGACCGATAAGGCTCTTTTCGCCCTGTTCGAGAAGGAGACCGGTATAAAGGTGAACGTTGTAATGGCAGATGATGACGAACTTCTGAGCCGGTTGGATGCCGAAGGAGCCAATAGCCCTGCGGATGTGATCATCACCGCTGACGCGGGGCGCCTCGGTCTGGCCAAGCAACGGGGCTTCTTGAAACCGGTCAAAGATTCCGTATTGGAGGCCAACGTGCCTGCGCACCTGCGCGATCCGGAAGGAAACTGGTTCGGCTTCACCATGCGCGCGCGAGTGTTCGCCTATGACAAGAACAAGGTGAAACCCGAGGAGTTGTGGATGTACCACAGCCTTCTTTCGCCCCGCTTCAAAGGCCAGATCCTGGTGCGCCCAAGCGAGCATGTGTACAACCAGAGCTTGGTGGCCGCCATGATCGCGCATTGGGGTGTGGACACCGCGCAGAAATGGTGTGAAGGCATCGTGGCGAACATGGCGCGCGAACCCAAGGGCAGCGATACGGACCAATTGCTCGCCATCGGCGAAGGGCTCGGCAGCGTGGCCATCGTGAACAGCTACTACATCGGCAAGCTGATGAAGAGCGATGACCCGGCACGGCAAAAGGCGAAGAATGTGATCGCGGTCGCGTTGCCAATGTTGATGGGTGGTAGTGCAGGCACTTTCGGGTTGACCCAGGGGATCGGCACGCATGTGAACATCAGCGGTGGCGGGGTGGCAGCACACGCAAAACATGAGGCGAACGCGATCGCTCTTTTACGATTCCTTAGTTCGGATGCTTCTCAAGCCGCGTTCGCGGATGGCAATATGGAGTACCCCGTGAAGCCCGGCATCCCTGCTGCTGCCGTGCTGCAGGGTTTTGGAAAACTCATTCCGGACACACTCGACCTGAGCGAGCTTGGCAGGCACAACGCCGAGGCCGTGAAGGCACTCGACGCTGCGGGCTGGCGTTGATCAGTTCATTGTAAAATGCACCTGCCGCAGAATTTTCGCTCGCGATCCATTATCGGTGGCTTGGCCGTGCTTATGCTGCTCCCGCTGGTTGTGGTGATCACGTCCCCGTTCCATGCATCGGCGCCGGAATGGGACCATGTGATGCGCGATATCCTGCCCTCCCACTTGCTCGAAACGCTTCGACTTGTGGGCCTTACCGTGCTCTTGGCCTTGCTATTCGCTATCCCATCAGCATGGATGGTGAGCACACTCGACTTTCCCGGCAGACGCTTGTTCCGCTGGGCGCTGGTGCTTCCTCTCGCATTGCCCACCTATATCTGTGCGATCACGTTCGGCTCACTGTTAGGGCCTACTGGTTCTTTCAGTCGAGCGATCTCCGCAAACACTGGGATCCATATCGATATCATGACTTGGCCAGGTCTTTCTCTGGTCCTGGCCTTGGCGCTTTTCCCCTATATCTATTTGCCCGCTCGCGTTGCTTTCAGCGCTGGCATGAGCCCTCACCTCGATGCTGCACGAATGCTTGGCGGTGATGCATGGAAGCGCTTCTTCCGTGTTGCGATGCCACTTGCCCGGCCTGCCATTGCAGGCGGGGCCTTGTTGGTGGCCATGGAGACACTCAATGACTATGGCGCCGTGAAGTACTACGGTGTACGTACGCTCACCGCTGGGATCTTCCGCAGTTGGGGTGGCTTGTACGATGTAGGCAGCGCATTGCGATTGAGCGGTGTATTGCTACTCCTTGTGATCTCACTTATCACGCTGGAGCGTTCCGTTCGGCGACGTGCAGGTCAAGAATCATCACATCGCCCGGTAACCGGTGCACCCTTGTATGGATGGAAAAGCGCAGCTGCCGTCATTTGGTGCATCGTTCTTTTCGCCGTGGCGTTTTTACTACCCGTTGTATCCATTGCGCTCGATGCCTTCCGCACCATGAAAGACCTGCGCTTTCTGCAATTTCTTCCAGCGCTCGGGAATACATTGTTGATCGGGCTGCTAGCGGCTTTCGTGACCATTCTTATCGCCGTCGCATTTGCTTTTGCCGAACGCAGCAGCACTGGAACGAACAGGCTCACGAACTGGGCAAGCATTGGCTACGTGGTACCTGGCGCTGTTATCGCCATCGGCGTAATGGCCTTTGCTGGTTGGCTTACACACGTTACCGGGATCGTGATCATTGGAAGCATTGTGCTGATGGTGTATGCCTTCAGCGTTCGGTTCCTCGCGTTGGCCAGCCAGCCCTTGCGCGCCGGGCTGAAACAACAACCGAAAGCGATGGATGAAGCGGCTCTTCTGCTGGGATCTTCGCCTTGGCGAACCTTTAGACAAGTCAATCTTCCCTTGCTTCGTCCAGCTATCATCGCGGCGGCATTGCTGGTCCTCATGGAAGTGGTGAAAGAACTCCCGCTGACGCTGATACTACGGCCATTCAACTTCGACACGTTGAGTACCAAGGTGTTCGAGTTGGCGCGTATCGAACAATGGCCCGATGCCGGAGTTCCGGCTTTGCTCATCGTACTTTGCGGCCTGTTCCCTGTGCTGGTATTGGACCGGCTTTTGGAACGTCGCACCCGATGAACAAACCCCTGCTTTCCGTGCATGATCTGCACTTCGCGCATGTTCGGGGACAAGAAGTGCTTGCCGGAGCAAGTGTGGAGTTGCAAGAGGCTGAGGTGCTGGTGGTGGTAGGTCCAAGCGGCTGCGGAAAATCCACCTTGCTGCGATGCATTGCCGGCTTGGAGAAACCATCACAAGGGTCTGTGACGATGGCTGGTAACGCGCTTACGGACGCGCGTTCGTTCATTCCCCCGGAAGCGCGCGGGATCGGTTTTGTTTTTCAGGGGCTCGCCCTCTTCCCGCACCTCACGGTGAAGGGCAATATCGCATTTGGCTTGAACGGTCTTCCCGCATCTGAGCGAACCCAGCGCGTGCGCGATGAATTGCGGTCCGTTGGCCTGGTCGATCTCGCCGATCGTTACCCCCATGAGCTCAGCGGTGGCCAGCAGCAGCGGGTCGCCATCGCCCGCTCGCTCGTGCGGCGACCAAAGCTCATGTTAATGGACGAACCCTTCAGTGATCTCGACCCCAAAACACGGAGCGAAGTGCGTACGGAAGTGATGCGGATCCTGCGCGCGAACAAAACCGCTGCCATTATCGTGACGCACGATCGTGAGGATGCGTTCCACGTTGCTGATCGGATCGCGGAGATGGATCATGGCCGCATCGTTCGCGTTGCACTTGCATCCGAATTCCGTTCGGAATGGACCCAACACCCCTTCCAAGAGGCATGAGCGCTGAACGACTTCAGCAGCTCCGCGAAATGCTCAAAGAGGAGCCGAACGATGCCTTTGTCCGTTACGCGATCGCTTTGGAATTGAAACGAGAAGGCCGAATGGAAGAGGCCACCCGTGATCTCGAAGCACTATTGAAAGACGACCCGAAGTATATCGCCTGCTATTATCAGCTCTCGATCATTCTAGCTGATCTGGGGCGGTTATCTGAAGCGATCCATGTGTGCGAAGCTGGTTCCCTGCAATGCCTTACCACCGGCGATCGCAAGGCGCGTTCGGAACTGCTTGAGTTGAAGAAAGCTCTTCTTGGTGAAGAATGACTCGCGGAAAATTCTTTCTCTGGCTTCTGGCTGGTCCAATGTCGGTTCTTGCGGCAATGCTCGCAGTAGCTCATCCCCACTTGGCCGTTACCGAGCGCAGTGGGAGTGATGTGCTGGTGGTAGAAGGTTGGATGGAGCTACCGCATCTTGAACAAGTCTCACACCTGGCGGATTCGCTCCGTTATCAGCGCATCTATACAACAGGTTCTGTGCGCCCATTCGCCTATTACCTGCGCGTCGGGGAATCCATCGATGTGCGGTTCGCCTCATCCGTAAAAGGCATGTTACGGTTGAACGTGAGCGGCAATACCGGTGGTGGTTTTCGCGTAATTGCTGGACAGGATACGGTGTTGGAACGAAGTGTTGAGCCGGTGCCAGCAGTTTTTGTTTCTGCCCAGGAGATCATAACGGACCATCTGTTGATCACTTCCCTCAACTCGGGCCAAATGGATCATGATCGAGAGAACATCTTCATCCAGTTCATGTCCCTTGGCGGAGAGAACGTACATCTTCTGCAAACCTCTACTCGGTTCGTACGCGCAGATGGGAAAATGGAACCTGCTTGGCCAACGTACGCGCATAAGGCAGCCGCGGACCTGATACAACTTGGGATGAACAAGGACCATGTGATCAGCGTGCCATCCTGGGGTAAGCCGGATAGCCGGAGCTGGGCCAAT
>JANNYL010000554.1:0-3603 GCA_031410075.1 Flavobacteriales bacterium | reverse complement strand
ATGCGATCGCGGTCATATTTTCAATGCTTGCCCAAACTCCTTGTGCCGTGCGATCCCAGGTGTACGAATGCGCTCGTGCCTTACCTGCGGTGATCAGGCGCTGACGAAGTGCATCGTCATCGACCATAACACGCATGCATCGTGTTATGTCTTCTATGTTGAACGGGTCGCAATAGATCGCCGCGTCGCCCGCCACCTCTGGTAAGCTGGTTGCGTTGGCTGCGATCACGGGCACGCCGCATGCCATCGCCTCTGCTACCGGTATACCGAAGCCTTCGAAGTAGCTCGCGTACACCAAAGCCTCACTACCTCCCAACGCCAGCCTAAGATCCGCTTGGCCCAGGCGACCAGCAAAAACCACGTGGTTCTGGTGCTTCATCGCGTTCCATGCTCGTTCCATTCGCGCGTCTTTGAACATGCGCTCGCCGACGATCAGGAGGCGAACATCAGGTCGGTCCGCTGCCAGCCGATCGAATGCGGCCAAGGTGTTCGCAAGGTTTTTACGGCGATGCATGGCTCCCACGCACACCAGGTAGGGCAAACCTTTGGTGAAGCGATCCCGGGTAGCGTGTTTCTCCCTTTCCGAAAGAGGTGTGAACACTTCGCCGATACCATTGTGAACAACGTCGATGCGGTCCATTGGCACATTGTAACGGGTGGCGATATCCTCCTTGCTGAAGTTGCTCACCGTAACCAACCGTGCTGCTTTTTTTGCGAACAAGGGGAACCAGGTCCGGTAGTATCGGCTATAGGCAGGTGGTAGGTCTTCGGGGTAGTGTTCGAAGTTGAGGTCGTGCATGACAGCAAGCTGCGGAATGTTCGCACGCATACTCAGGAAGCCATCTGGTGAAATGAAGACATCCGCTTTGGTCTTGCGCAAAGCACGCGGTAGCATGTATTCGAACCAGATCCGATAGAGCAATGGATGGCGCGTGGGTGGGTGAACGGTCACCGCCTCCACATTCTTTTCATAAACGAATCGCTTGTCGAATGGCCGGTCGAACAGAAAAATGAACTGGTGCTCCGGGTGTGCCTTCACAATGCGCCGGAACGACTCATGCGTGAACCAGCCGATGCCTTCAAGCTTGTCGGAGAGCAGTAGGCGCGTGTTCACCGCAATGCGCATGTGTTGCATCCCTTGTTCATCGGGAGTGCGAAGAAAGCACGGTAAGGGTCTTCGGCTTGTGGCACTTAGCACCTTTCTTCGTAGCCGATGCGTCGCGTATTCGTTACCAACCTCGCCTTGGTGCTGGTGCTGAACCTGTTGGTGAAGCCCTTCTATATCCTGGGTATCGATGCCCAGGTGCAGGTGCGCGTTGGTACGGAGGCCTATGGAAGCTATGCCGCCTTGCTCAGTTTGAGCTTCTTGTTGAACATCCTTCTGGACTTCGGCATTACCAATTGGAACACGCGCCACATTGCCCAGAACTCGGATCGGATACGCGATCAGGTTGGCGGCATTCTTACCGTGCGTGCCTTGCTTGTTCTGCTTTACGCTGCTGTTCTATTCATCGTGGCTGTGGTTATTGGCTATCGGGGCGCGCAACTCTTGATCCTTGCGGTGCTTGTGTTGAATCAGGCGCTTGTGGCCACCATTCTCTATTTCCGAAGCAATATCGCAGGCGCCCAGCGGTTCGCTCAGGATAGCTTGCTTTCCGTGTTGGACCGGGTGCTGCTCATTGCGATCTGTGGGTGGTTGTTGTGGGGACGATCCGTTGGTGCCGCTTTCCGCATCGAATGGTTCGTACTCGCGCAAACGTTCGCATATGCGGTAGCCGCATTGGTCGCTTTCGCGCTGGTTGTAAAGCGTGCAGGCATACCACGCCCGAATTGGGATATGGTGTTCTTTCGTCAGGTTCTCCGGCAGAGCCTTCCTTATGCACTGCTCGTGTTATTGATGACTTTCTATTACCGCACTGACACCGTGATGATCGAACGGCTCTTACCGGATGGGCCTATGCAAGCAGGTATTTACGCGCAGGGATTCCGCTTCTTCGAGGCCTTCAACATGTTGGGTTTCTTGCTTGCAGGTCTGCTGCTACCCATGTTCAGCCGAATGCTCAAGATGGGGTCGGATATTGGCCCGCTCACAAGTCTCGCAGCCCGCTTGGTGATCGCCGGGACCATTGTCGTGGCTGTCCTGGGTTGTTTCTATGCCAAGCCTATCATGGACCTGCGATATCATGAACACACGGAAGAAAGCTCCGCGGCGTTCGCGGTCATGATCTGGAGTTTTGTGGCCGTTTGCATCACCTATGTCTACGGCACGTTGCTTACCGCGAGCGGTGATCTGGGTACATTGAATTGGATGGCGGCAGGGGGTATGCTGCTGAACATTGTGCTCAACTTGATCCTCATTCCTCGATACCAGGCACTTGGCGCAGCCTGTGCAGGTCTTACGACCCAAGCGCTTACCGCGTTGGCGCAAGTGGTTATTGCCTCGAAAAAATTCCGAACGGGCATTGCTGCCAGGGATCTTGCTGGCGCCGCCGCTTACCTGCTCCTCATCGTCCTATTGGGTTGGGTGTTGCGTGACCAAGGGATGGGACTCTGGATGGCTTCAACGGTAATGAGCTTTTCCGCCTTGCTTCTTGCAGCCGTTTGCGGGTTGCTGCCAGTGAAAGCAATTCGTGATGGCTCATTGCGTTCCCTGTTTCCTTGACGGGTCCTTCGATCCGCACGCAATTCCTCTCCGGCTATCTTCGCCGACCTTTCGAAATCAGGCACTATGACCAATGCACAAAGCGCGTCAAGCGCACGATCCTTCGACCTGGTGGCAGTTCTTTGGAAGCGCTGGAAGACCATCTTCTTGATCACGCTCTTCGGTGCGGTGATCGGAGCAGTGGCTTCGTACCTCATCACGCCAAGGTTCAAGAGCGAAGTGATCCTTTTTCCGGCAACCACCAACACGGCCTCAAGGGCGTTGTTGAACGAAGGCACAAGTAGCGGTGCGGATATGATGATGTTGGGAGAGGAAGAGGATGCACAACACCTGTTGCAAATACTGTATTCCGATAAGATCCGTGAACGAACGGCCGATCGCTTCGACCTGATAGCAGCGTACGGCATCGAAGCCAACAGCAAGCATAAAAAGGCCGAACTGTACGAAGCGTTCAAGGACAATGTGTCTTTTGAGTACACCAAGTTTGGAACCGTGCGTGTGGAAGTGATGGATGTGCAGCCGCAGAGAGCGGCGGACATGGCCAATTTCATTGCTGATCAAGTTGACTCGGTCTGGAGTGAAATGGCGCACGAACGGGCTATCAAAGCGTATGAACTCGTGAAGCGACAAGTGGACGATGAGGCCCGGGTGATGATGGCCATTGAGGATAGCCTGGATGGGATAAGAGCGAAGGGCGTACAGGACTATGGAGCGCAGGCGGATCGGTACAACCAAGCACTTTCCAAAGCATTGCTCACCGGGAATGAGCGGGCTGTGAAGGAGATAGACGGTCGGCTTGCGGTGCTTTCGCAATACGGCGGGAAATTCCAGCGCTATACCGAGATGTTGAGCGTCGAGAATTGGCGCTCAGGAATGTGGCGCACACGTTTGGCACAGATCGGGTCGGACCTGATGAGCGAAGTTCCACACAAGTTCCTGAT
>JANNYL010000553.1:0-8720 GCA_031410075.1 Flavobacteriales bacterium | reverse complement strand
GATTGCCGAGTTACAATAACGGCGCGGGCGTTGTGGTTCTGCAGGATCCCGTGGGCAATGTGCTGGATCGTTTCGCCTATGACGATGCCTTGCATTTCGAATTGCTGAACAGCACCGATGGGGTGAGCTTGGAACGCGTCGACCCGAACCGCCCAACGGACGAGTTCACCAACTGGCATAGCGCCGCACAGTCCGTTGGTTATGCGACTCCTGGCTATAAGAACTCACAATACTCCGAAACCCCCGACCCAAGCGGTGAACTCACCATAGATCCGAAGATCTTTTCCCCGGATAACGATGGCTACCAGGATCTGCTGACCTTGGCATATCGCCTGAACGAACCCGGCTTCACAGGCACAATGATCGTTTTCGATGTGGCCGGCAGGGAGGTCATAAAACTCATGGACAACGAGTTGCTCGGAACCTCTGGCGCTGTCAGCTGGAATGGCATTATGGAAACTGGTGATCTGGCGCGCATGGGCCCTTATGTGGTGTATTTTGAAGCATTCGACCTCAGCGGTAACGTGGAGAAATTCCGTGAGACGGTCGTACTGGCCCACAAGCTCAATTGAGCTTTGCCATCGCTTGGACTCTGAGACCGTGCTTCTGTTGGCATTCTCTGCACTTATCTGTCGATTTGGTGAAGGACATTCCGCAATTTCGCGCCGCTCCCGCTAACACGGGATGAGACTTATGACAGACCAATTGACCAAGAGCCAAGAACTCATCGCCCGCCGCAAGGCCGCTGTGCCCAATGGTGTAGGTATGTTCAACTATGCTACGGCGAAGAACGCAAGTGGCGCAACGATCATCGATGAAGATGACCGTGAGTTGATCGACTTTGCGGGTGGTATCGGTGTGGTGAACGCAGGACATTGCCCACCACCTGTGGTAAAAGCCATTCAGGAGCAAGCCGCAAAATTCCTGCACGTCAGCTTCAATGTGGCCAGCTACGAGCCGTACATCGCGCTTTGCGAAAAATTGAACACCCTCCTTCCGCATGGTGGCCCCACAAAGACGTTGCTCGTAAGCACTGGCGCCGAAGCTGTGGAGAACGCGATCAAGATCGCGCGCCAAGCCACCAAACGACAAGGTGTGCTTTGTTTCACGGATGCCTTCCATGGTCGCACCATGATGGCCATGACCCTTACCAGCAAAGTTGGCTACAAGCCGGATTGCGGCCCGTTCGCGCCGGAAGTGTACCGCACCCAGTTCCCGAATTTCTACCGCTATAGCGCGGGGCGCAGCGAGGCTGAATTCGTAAAAGCCGAATTGCACCGCCTCGAAGAACTTTCGCACAACACGGTTGCCCCAGAGAACCTTGCGGCCATCATTATCGAAACCGTGCAGGGCGAAGGCGGCTTCAACGTGGTGCCCGCTGCGTACTTGAAAGGGCTGCGCGCCTTCTGCGACAAACATGGCATTCTGTTGATCCTGGATGAGATCCAAAGCGGTTTTGGTCGCACCGGTGCATGGAGCGCGTACGAGCAGTTCGGCGTGGTGCCCGACATCAGCACTTGGGCAAAGAGTCTTGGCAGCGGCCTGCCGATCGCCGCGGTGATGGGCAAAGCGGAGATCATGGACAAAGCCGGCCCGAGCAGCATTGGCGGCACATATATCGGCAATCCTGTAAGTTGTGCGGCTGCGCTCGCAACGCTGAAATACATGGAAGAGATCGACATCAACGCGAAAGGCAAACACGTCGGTGACGTGATCCGCGAACGCTTCGAAAAGATGAAAGCGAAGCACGAACGGATCGGTGATGTGCGCGGGTTGGGCGCGATGATGGCCATCGAGTTCGTGAAGAACGGCGACCCGCTCCAACCGGATGCGGAGACATGCAATGCACTGATGAACGCTTGCGCCAAACGCGACCTCGTGGTGATCAACGCCGGTACCGAGAAGAACATCATACGGGTGTTGAGCCCGCTCGTGATCAGTGATGAACTGCTGAAGAAGGGGCTGGACATCATGGAGGAGGAACTGGACAAGATCTGCGCGTAGTTCACCATTCCATGAAGCCCTTCTCCATAGCCGGCATCCAGATGCGCACTTCCGCTGCGAACAGCAACGTGGATGCGATGAAACTGAAGCTCGACCTGCTCATGAACATTTACCCCTGGGTGGATATGGTGATGTTCAGCGAACTCTGCGCATACGGACCTCTTACGGCGAACGCCCAGGTTGTGCCCGGCGAATTCGAGCAAGAGATGTGCGCCATGGCCGCCAAGCACGGCATCTGGTTGTTACCCGGCAGCATTTTCGAGAAGAAAGGCGACCTGATCTACAACACTGCCACGGTGATCGATCCCGAAGGCAGTGTGGTGGCTCGATACCGCAAAATGTTCCCCTTCTATCCGTATGAAGTAGGTGTTACTGGCGGTAACGAGTTCTGCGTGTTCGACGTACCTGAAGTTGGTCGTTTCGGCGTGAGCATCTGCTATGATATGTGGATCCCGGAGACCACGCGTACACTTGCCGTTATGGGGGCCGAAGTCATCCTGCACCCTACATTAACGGGCACCATCGACCGCGAGATCGAACTGAGCATCGCACGTGCCAGCGCTGCCACCAATCAGTGCTACTTCTTCGATATAAATGGGCTGGACGCCGGTGGCAGCGGTCGGAGCATCGTTTGTGGGCCAGAAGGTCGCGTGGTCTATCAGGCCGATGTGAACGAGGAATTCATACCGATCGAGATCAACTTGGAGAAAGTTCGCCGCAGCCGCGAATTGGGCGTGCTTCGTTTGGGCCAGCCGATGAAGAGCTTTCGTGATCGACCGGTCGCGTTCGACGTATACACGCCGGGCGCAGTGCATCCGTATCTTGACAGCCTCGGACCATTGATAAAACCGCAACGCGTGCAGGAGTTGGGTGAATTGCAGAAACTTGACGAAGCCCGTCTCGCGCACGAACCCAAGCCCACGATCATTTCGTCCTTCCGTCCCCCCAGTGAATCCAACATCAATTGACCCATGGGAAGCACAGTCGCCAATAGCAAGCTCCACAGTCGCCTGAAGGATTTCGTTAGCTGGTTCGAGATCCCGGTGTACGACATCCACCGAGCTGCACGTTTCTACAACGACATCTACAGCATGGAGATGGAAGTGGGCTACAACGGCGATTTCGCCATGGCCTATTTTCCTGCGGACAAAGGAATTGGTGGTGCGTTGATCGCAGGACCGGGCTGCACCCCGAACTCGACGGGTGTGCTGATCTACCTGAACGCCGGGAACGATCTGGACAGTGTACTCGGCCGTGTAGAACTGGCGGGGGGGCGCGTGATCATGTCCAAAACAGAGATCAGTGAAAGTGCAGGGAGTTTCGCTTTGTTCATCGATAGCGAAGGCAACCGTCTGGCCTTGCATGAAGGACCGTTGCGGGTATCAAGCGCAGTGAAAGCATCGACGGCAAAGGCCCCTGCTCCCAAAAAAGCCGCACCGAAAAAGAAGGTCGCCAGGAAGGCAGCGAAAAAACGCTGAGGTTGATCCGCGGCACAAGCGACGCGAGAAAGGCACGCCTATCTTTCCACACCGCCTTCTTAGATGCCGAGCAACACCGAACCCGCCCCCCTTCGCCAGCACTTCAACGCCGCGCGGTTGCGCTCACATACGTGGGACCAGTTGAAACTTGCCACGGCAGCGCTCGATGAAGGCCTCGGAACACCGGAGGCCATAGAGGCGTTGCTGATCGACCTCCGGACCATCGAACTTTATTGGGCCTATCCGGGCTTGGAAGCGGTGAAGCGTTTGGCGAAAATGCTACACGACAAGGAGTACCGTTCGCTTCATCAAGCCGTAAGCCACGTGGTGCGCAACCTCGTTAGTGGAGCTTTCCGGAGCGACCCGATCACACAAGCTGATCCGCTGAGCGGACCTCACGAACTGAGGGAGGATGGCGATCGACCCCGCCAGAACTACTTCGAAGTGCTGTTCGTGGATGTGCTCGACGATCGCGAGGAAGAGGCTTTGAAACTGAAACTTCGCCGCTGCAGGGACCGTGGCGAGATGTTCACTTATGACACGCTGGTGGTCCGCAACGTTCAGGATGCCCTGATCGCGTTGCTTTTCAACCACAACATACAAGCGGTGGTCGTGCGGTACGGCGTACCCTTCCCCAGCGCCAATGCGGACGGCATCTTGCGTGAATTCACACGGGCTATCCATGATCTGGACCTGAGCGATCGCGGACAGGCGAACATGGGCCCGCTATTGGCCAAGATCATGCGCTGGTTCCGTCCAGAAGTGGACCGTTACTACGTCACGGATACGCCAGTGACAGGTTTGAAAGACACAACGCTCACCAATTTCCGACGCATCTTCTACCGCACAGAAGACCTCTCCGAACTGCACTCCACGATCATGCGCGGCATTCAGGAGAAGTACGAAACACCTTTCTTTTCCGCACTAAAGGAATACAGCAAGAAACCGATGGGTGTATTCCACGCGATGCCCATTTCACGTGGCAACAGCGTGTTCAAGAGCCGCTGGATACAGGACTTCGGTGAGTTCTACGGGCGCAATCTCTTCCTTGCGGAAACCAGCGCCACCACGGGCGGATTGGATTCGCTCCTGCAGCCTACTGGTCCGCTGAAGAAGGCCCAGGAGCTGGCAGCGCGCGCCTTTGGCTCGCAGCAGACCTTCTTCGCCACCAACGGCACCAGTACCACGAACAAGATCGTTGTACAGGCGCTGGTGGAACCCGGCGATATCGTACTGATCGACCGCGACTGTCACAAGAGCCATCATTACGGCATGGTGCTCAGCGGCGCATACCCGGTGTATTTGCACAGTTATCCGCTACCGAAATACAGCATGTACGGCGCGGTTCCGTTGGAACATATCCGCGAGCAAATGCTGCTGCTGCGAAAAGGTGGCCGCCTTGATCGCGTGAAGATGCTGCTCCTTACCAACAGCACGTTCGACGGCGTGGTGTACAACGTGGAGCGCGTGATGGAGCAAACGCTAGCGTTGAAGCCGGACATTGTGTTCCTCTGGGACGAAGCCTGGTTCGCGTTCGCGGGTTTCAGCTATATCCTTCGCCAACGCACAGCGATGCACGTAGCTGCGAAACTGCACCGCAAGTACAAGACGGAAGAATACAAGCAGGAGTACGAGGCACACATCAAGTCCCTGAAGAAAGGTGAAGAACCGCGCCTTCCGGATCCCACCAAAGTGCGCATACGGGTGTTCGCCACACAAAGCACGCACAAGACGCTCACGTCATTCCGCCAGGGCAGCATGATTCATATCTGGGACGAGGACTTCAAGAAGAAGAGTGAAGCCATGTTCCATGAGGCTTACATGACGCATACCAGCACCAGCGCCAACTACCAGATCCTGGCCAGCATGGATGTGGGTCGGCGGCAAGTGGAATTCGAGGGCTACGAACTCGTGGAAAAGGCGATCGAGCTGGGTCTCTTGTTGCGCCGTACGATCCGCGAGAACGAACGCCTTCGGAAGTGGTTCGACATCATCACCATCGCGGATCTGGTGCCTGCGGAACATCGCCAAAGCGGCTTAGAGCACTACTACCGGCGAGACAAGGGTTGGAACGACATCGAACAAGCGTGGGCCGATGACGAGTTTGCTGTTGATCCGACAAAGATCAATTTGTACACCGGTAAGACGGGCATAGACGGGGATACGTTCAAGAACGTGTACCTGATGGACAAGCACGCGATCCAGATCAACAAGACCAGTCGCAACAGCGTGCTGTTCATGACGAACATCGGAACCACGCGAGGGTCTTTGGCGTACCTGACAAAAGTGCTCTTGCAGATCGCTGCGGAACTGGAAGAACGCAACGCCGGTATGGACCATGCGGAGAAACGAATGCTCGTGAGCAAGATCCGTTCACTGAACGAATTCGCACCGCCGCTTCCCGACTTCAGTCGTTTCCACACATCGTTCCAGGCGCTTCCCGGTGTGCCTGGTGGAGATCTTCGAGCGGCCTATTTCCTGGGTTACAAAGAGGAACGCTGCGTTCACTTCAAATTGCATGATTGCCTCACCATGATGAGCGTCGGCCAGGAACTGGTCTCTGCGAGTTTCGTGATCCCATACCCACCAGGCTTTCCTGTCCTTGTTCCCGGTCAGGTGATCAATGAGGAGATCATCAACTTCCTGATCGCCATCGACGTGAAGGAGATCCACGGATACCGGCCGGAATTGGGATTGCGCGTCTTCACGGATGCAGCCTTGGGCAGGCAAAGGACCGGGACCGCTATGGGGAAACAAGCTTCCAGCGTCAAGGCCCAGTTACCCAGGATCAAAAGGAAGAGGAAGTAGCGGATCGGTCGTTCGCACACTTGCCGAGCGCAAGCGAAACAGCGAAAAACGCGCGAAGATCGTCGCGCCCCGGACGCAGCGCATGTTCGTGATCTCTTCGTGATAGCCGCTCGATACTTTCACGGTCCAACCCAATAGCTATGAGAGTTTTCTCCGCCATCCTGGCCTTTCTCCCGCTCTTCGCGAGCTCCCAAGAACTTGTAGGTCAAGACCCTATGAACCGCACGGTTCTGCTGGAAGAATACGCAGCCATAAATTGCGGGAACTGCCCAGCTGGTCACGCTTTGGCAGATGGACTTTTGGCACAGCACCCGTTCAACATGATAGCTGTGGAACTGCATGGTGGTGGCCTTGCTGTTCCGAGCTCAGGTCAGCCTGATCTCCGTAACCAATGGGCCACTGACCTATGGTCGCATTACAATGTTCTATCCCAGCCGCGCGGATCGGTGAACCGCATCCCCGTGAACAGCCAAGTGGTGATGAGCACGAGCGGTTGGGCGAACGCTACCAACAATGCCCTCGCACTTCCTTCGCCAGTTAATGTGGGGGTGTCATCAACCTTCGATGCGAATTCACGCATGCTCACGGTGGTGGTGGAATTGTTCTATACCGCGAATGGATCAGGAGGAAACGATCACATCGCCGTTCTGCTGAAAGAAGACCACATCATCGGTTACCAGCAGGACTATGTGAATGGTGCCCAAACGAATTATGATCACAAGAACGTATTGCGGGCGTATATCACCGAATTATGGGGAGATGAAGTGACCACAACAACTGCGGGAAGTTTCGTCCAGCGCACCTACAGCTACACGGTTCCAGAAGGATGGAACATCGACAATTGCGACGTAGTTGCATTCGTGAGCGAATTCCAAGAAGAGATCTACCAAGCACGTGCCGTGGATGCCAATGGAGGAACCACCACCGGTGTCGAAGATTCGAACGCGACTATTTCGACCCTGGGGAATGCCTACCCAATTCCCGCTTCGGACCTGGTTACTATTCCGCTCAACGATGTGACCAGTACAGGGGTCATCGTGCTGCGCGATGCAACAGGACGCATTGTGGGCCAAGAGCGGTTCACCGAAGGCCAGATCAACTTGACCATGAACGTAACTGCACTGGCCAGTGGCCTGTACCACTATGGGCTCTATGGATCTCCTATGAAGCCGATCGTAGTTCTTCACTGAACCATAAGCCGCCAACAAAAAGCCCCACGAAGATCCGTGGGGCTTTTTCATTGTTGTATTATCGGATTACACTACGCCATGATCGAGCATCGCATCGGCCACTTTCACGAAGCCGGCGATGTTGGCGCCTTTCACATAGTTCACGTGTTTGCCTTCGGTGCCATGCTTCACGCAAGCCGCATGGATGTTCTTCATGATCGTGAGAAGTTTCGCGTCCACTTCTTCACGTGTCCAGCTCAAGCGGAGGCTGTTCTGGCTCATTTCCAAGCCGCTTGTTGCAACACCACCGGCGTTGCTGGCCTTGCCCGGTGCGAAGAGCACTTTGGCTGCTTCGAACACTGCGATGCCTTCTGGTGTAGTCGGCATGTTGGCGCCTTCAGCCACATACTTCACACCTTTCTTCACGAGCATCTTGGCGTTGTTGCCATCGAGTTCGTTCTGCGTTGCACAAGGCAATGCCACATCGCATTTGACCACCACGTCCCACACACGTGCACCCTTCTTGTAGGTGCTGCCCTTGAACTTCTTCGCATACTCCTCGATACGGCCACGCTTCACGTTCTTCAGCTCCATCAAGAAGGCCAACTTGGTCTTGTCGATGCCTGCTGGATCGTAGATGCTGCCATCGCTGTCCGAAGCCGACACCACTTTCGCACCGAGCGCCGTAGCCTTTTCGATCGCGTACTGGGCAACGTTACCGCTACCGCTTACTGCTACCGTCTTGCCTTTGAAGCTGGTGCCGTTGTGCTTCATCATCTCTTCAGCGAAGTACACGCAGCCGTAGCCCGTTGCCTCCGGACGGATCAGTGAGCCGCCCCAGCTGATGCCTTTTCCGGTGAGCACACCGGTGAACTCGTTCGCCAAGCGCTTGTACTGGCCGAACATGAAACCGATCTCGCGACCGCCCACGCCGATGTCGCCCGCAGGCACGTCGGTGTCTGGGCCGATGTGGCGGAACAACTCGCTCATCAGGCTCTGGCAGAAACGCATCACTTCGCCGTCGCTCTTGCCTTTGGGGTCGAAGTCGCTGCCGCCTTTGCCGCCGCCCATGGGCAGGGTGGTGAGGCTGTTCTTGAAGGTCTGTTCGAAGCCCAGGAACTTCAGGATGCTGAGGTTCACACTGGGGTGGAAACGCAAGCCGCCTTTGTAGGGTCCGATCGCGCTGTTGAACTCGATGCGGAAACCGCGGTTCACTTGCGTATTGCCTTTGTCATCTACCCAAGGGATGCGGTAGATGATG
>JANNYL010000552.1:0-2170 GCA_031410075.1 Flavobacteriales bacterium | reverse complement strand
GGAATGATGTGATCCAGGGTGAAGAATCGAGTTTCCAGCGGCAGTCCGTCAAGCGCGTTTCGAAGCCGACCTGCATCTGTATCAGTAATGATCACCTGCCCAAAGCTGCCACTGCCCAAGAGTTTGAGCAAATGCCGCATGCGCTGCGGATCGATCTTGTCAAAAATATCATCCAACAAGAGTATGGGCCGAATGCCAGCGCGATGAGCGGTGAGATCGAATTGCGCCAGTTTCATGGCGATCAGGTAGGTTTTCTGCTGACCCTGACTACCAGATCTCTTGAGCGGATGCCCGTCAAGGGAAAAAACAAGATCGTCCTTGTGGATCCCGCCTGTGGTGTGCTGCGCAGCCACATCGCGTAGCCAATGTTCATCGAGCAATTCCCGGTAAGTGCGCTCGCTGAGTTCACTTCGGTAGGCAAGCTCAACTTGCTCTGGCCCGCTGGAAATACCCTTGTAGTGATCGGTAAGCAGCGGCATCAATTCCTGCATAAAGGCCTTCCGTACAGCATGGACCGCCTCCCCTTGAATGACCAGTTGCTCATCCCAAGGCTCAACGATCCCGCGATCAGGCCGGCCGTTCAGGGCCATTTGTTTCAGTAGAAGGTTCCGCTGCGCCAACGCCCTATTGTAGCGGACCAAGGCTTCCAAATAAGAGCGATCGAACTGCGCGATAAGCCCATCCAGAAAGCGACGGCGCACGTCACTTCCTTCCAGCACGAGTTGACCATCGTAGGGGGTGATCATAACCACAGGAACACGCCCCACATGGTCGCTCAGCCGCTCGTATTCCTTCGAATTCCGCTTGAAGATCTTGCGCGCACCCTTGCGCACGCTGCAGGCCAAATGGTCAATGCCATCTTCTGTAGCCAATTCACCCTTGATCAGCAGAAACTCTTCGCCATGCAGGATGTTGTGACTGTCTTGTGGCTCGAAGTAGCTTTTGCACAGGCCGAGGTAGTAAACCGCGTCCAACATGTTCGTCTTTCCCGTGCCATTGGGCCCAGTGATACAGTTCACCTGCGGCCCAAGCTCCAAGCTGGCCTCCCGATGGTTGCGGAAGTGCAGCACGGATAGGCGTTGCAGGTAGTGGCTCATGGCTATTACTAGGATCGGCGTGGGCTATTCACGCTTAGGCGTTCAAAGATAGGATCGCCAACATCGCTCGTTCCACAGGAACATCTACTTTCGCAGCCCTGCCGGAAAAAAACGGCCTCTTTCTATGTCCTCTACCAAGACCCCTGCACCCGGCCAAGATCTCGACATTGGCGAGATGTATACCAGTACTGAATTGTTCTTTGACAAGAACAAGAAGGCAGTTTCTATCGCTGCCATCGCTGTTGTGGTGGTGGTGGCTGGTTTCTTTGGCTATCGAAAATTCGTTGCCGAGCCTAAGGCTACTGAAGCGGCGGAACTGATCTGGAAAGCCCAGTATTGGTTCGAGATCGATTCGCTGGACCTGGCCATCAATGGCGACGGTAACTACTTCGGTTTCCAGCATATCGCGGACAACTACGGCAGCACCCCGAGCGGAGAGCTGGCCAATTTCTACCTCGGTGTGTGCTACCACCAGAAGGGTGAATTCGAGACAGCGCTCAATTTCTATAAACAGGCCGATCTCGGCGATGATGTTTTGCGCGTAATGGTTGTGGGCAACCAAGGCGATGTGCTGGTTGAACTGGGCCGGAACGACGAAGCGGTTGCGCAATTCGATAAAGCAGCCGACATGGTCCGCAGTGATTACACAACCCCGATGTTCTTGATGAAAGCAGGTATCCTTCATCAGCAAATGGGTGATTTCAAGAACGCAGCGAAGTGCTTTGCACGAATTGGTACTGAGTTTCCAACGAGTCCAGATGCTCAGCAGGCCAAGAAATACGCTGCCCGCGCTAAGGCAATGAGCGGCCAGAGCTGAAAATGACCACAGCAGGCAAGAACCTATCGACTTACAATGCAGCCGGCGTCCCCAGTGGCGCCGGTCTGCGTTTGGGGCTGGTCGTCAGCGCTTGGAACCCGGGGATCACGGGCGCGTTGCGCGACGGAGCCATGGAAACATTGCTGAAGCATGGGGTTTCCTTTCGATCGATCATCGAAGAATCAGTACCCGGCAGTTTCGAATTGCCTTTGGGAGCTCAGGTCCTGTTGGAAAATGAGGCGTTTCACCACGGATC
>JANNYL010000551.1:0-3426 GCA_031410075.1 Flavobacteriales bacterium | reverse complement strand
CCGCGGTTTGCGAAGCTGACGCCATGGATTTCGATATCACAATTCCCGGCGCCACCTATTTGTGGGATGACAATAGCACCAACCCGGTGCGCAGCATTGATGAAGAAGGCGATTACTGGGCCCGCATTACGTTGGGGGGATGTGAGACCAGCGATACGGTTCACATCACGATAACTCCGCTGCCGTTTGTCTACCTCGGTCCGGACACTGGTTTATGTGCAGGGTCCACCCTTCTCCTGAACGCTTCCCAACCAGGCGCAACCTATCTATGGAACAACAGTAGCACACAAGGTACTATCACTGCAGTTCCAGGTGAATGGAATGTGGAGGTCACCTTGAACGGATGCACAGCCGGCGATTCCATTACGATCGCTTCACTGCCAACACCTTCCTTGTCCTTGCCCACGGATACGACCCTTTGTACGGGATCCGTTTGGATCATCGATGTAGCCCAACCCAATGCGACATATGTATGGCAAGATGCAAGTACCGCAAGTGGATTCCTGGTTGACGCGGCCGACAATTACAACGTAACGGTGAACATTGGTGGATGCTCGGCATACGCCGAAGTTGACGTATCCTACTTCGATGCAACGCTTGTGGACCTAGGGCCTGATACAACCCTTTGTCCTGGGCAGCAGCTCTTACTATCGCTGACCCTGCCAGGCGTTGTGCTCACATGGCCAAACGGCCAGCACGGCAATGATTTCACCTTATCCAGTTCTGGCACATACATTCTTCTTGCCAATGCGAACGGATGCACGGCAAGTGACGAGATCAATGTGGACTACACACCATTGGGCCAGCCCGACCTGGGCGATGATCGCACGCTTTGCGAAGGCGACAGTATCGTCTTGGTTGTAATGCCAGGATCCGCTTCTGTTCTTTGGAATTCAGGAAGCACGAATGATTCCCTCATGACCACAGCGAGTGGGACTTATTCTGTATCGCTCTCGTTGGATGGTTGTTCAGCAACAGATGCGGTTGAATTTGAATTCGTTCCGGTGATCGATAGCATTGATCTGGGTGTGGACGCTACCATCTGCCTTGGGAACACACTGGTACTGGATGCTTTTGTGAACCGTGCGACCTACGATTGGAATACCGGTTCGAACACCGCCTCGATCAATGTCACGTCCCCGGGACTCTACATCGTTCAACTCGCCGGTCCCTGCATCAGTGCGATCGACAGCGTTCTAGTGATCGAAGGCAATTGCCCTTCCGAGATCTTTATCCCGAACAGCTTCACACCTGATGGTGATGGGTTGAACGAGGTGTTCGGGCCGATCACCACAGGTAATTTCAAGAGCTTCACCTTCTTGATCTTCAACCGGTGGGGCGAAAATATCTTCAGCAGTGAAACGCCAGGCGGATCGTGGGATGGCACCTTGAACGGCACGATGGTGCAGAATGGTGTGTACGTCTGGCAATTGGCCTACCGAGCGGTGACTGATGAGGGTGTTGAGCAAAAGCGGTTGACCGGAAGCGTTACACTATTGCGATAGTGGCTTGGCCCAGGCCATTGCTATTTCACCCCTACCGCATCAAAACCTTCCTCTTTCCAAAGGAATTGGCCCGTATCCGTTCGGATGTACGCCTTGAGCAGGTCGTTGGCGTTCTCGCTTTTCCCACGACCCAAACGCGCAACCTTGTGATCCACGATCTCCACCATGTCGAATTCGAAGGGAACACGGGTTTTTCCGCTTACGTCCACCACACCGGTTCGTTCACCTCCACGAGCCACCAATAACCCGCCACGCACGTCTACAAGGCTCTTGAACTTCGGTGGTAACACTTCTTTGCCCGTGCTGTCGATCAGGCCGAACAATTCTCCCAGGCGAATGCGTGCATATCCATCGTGGAACTCCCACGCAGCATCATATTTCGCCTCTATCGCCGTGGCCAAGGTGCGGCTCGCATAACCCCACTTGGTCTTTTTCTTCACGGGGATCAAGCCGTTCTCCATGTCCCCCATATCCAGATACTGGGCAGGAAGAATGCGCTCGCCCTTCGTATCGATCAAGGCCATCTTATCCGCAACCAGGACGCGCGCAACGCCGTTGTGAAAGTCACCCCATGGCGTAGGCGAGCCGCTCGGCATCAGGTATTGCGCTGCGATCACGAATTGACCAGCGGCGTTAACATAGCCGCACTTGCCACTGTTGGCCACCAGCGCCAAGCCATCGTTGAAATTGCCGACGTGCTCTTGCTCCACCGCCAACAACACATCGCCGAACGGGCTTATGACCCCCATTTTGCCATCCTTCCGAGCTCGTGAGACAGCCCCGGCAAAGCCTTCGATCCAATCATATTGAAAGGGTACCAACACATTGCCCCTGGCATCGATAACACCCAGTTCGCCATCTTTCTCAACAACGGCTACGCTAATGCGGAAGGTGTTCGCGGTGGTGAATTGGAACGGGATCACCGTTGCACCGGCAGCATTGATGTAGCCAAAGAGCCCGTCCTTCTCAGCATACGCCAAACCGCTGCTGAATTCACCAACCTCGCCGAACTCCATGGGCACCACCAACTTCCCCGACCGATCCACGGCGCCCGCCAGATCGCCACGTTCAACACTGGCCAGACCTTCACTGTATTCATACACTTCGTCGTACTCAATGTCGATCACAGCACGGCCCATCTTGTTGATGGACCCGATCCGTCCGTTGCGTCCAACCAAAGCCTGCCCCTTCTCGAACGGTGAGACGAAATCGAAGTCCGCCTTGATCCGCTCTATGCCTTTGTCATCGATGTACCCCCATTTCCCTCGTTGCCGAAAAGGATACAACACAAGGCTTGCGGTATTGTAGTCGTCCGTGAGCTCAGTGATGAAAGGATAGTCCGGATAGGTCTTCAGAAAATTGGTGATCGCTGTTGGACTCAGGTCCTTGGTGCTGTTGTCATAGATAGCCCGCCAGGCTTCTGCAACATTGGGGTTCTTGGGGTAACGGCGTATGAAGGCTGATAGTTCCTCCGGGGTACGGTGAGGAGCGTTCAATTGATAGATCCGATCTTCAGCATTGCGCAAATACGGACTATCGCGATGCGCTGAAACGAACTGCTCGAATTCAGCTATGGTCCCGTTAGGCGCCGCTTCTCGGAAGATCGCTTCCTGCATGCGATTGTTCGCCTCATAGGTCTCTTTGGCACCAGGGTAGCGGTCCAGAAAGGCTTGATATCCTGCTGCTGTATTGATGTTCCGAGCCTCTTGGAAAGCCAGGTGATCGCGTATCAATGTTGCCTCGGCAACCTGAGCGCTGGACAAGTACGTGTTGATGAACCGGTCATAACCGCTGATCGTGTTCACCGTCTTGGCTTGGTTCCACGCGATCCTGTAGATGTGTTCCTTTTGTTCATTGATCGCCTCCATCGTAACGCCGTACGCTTTCCACTCCGCCCGCTTCTTTTCAGGCGACAATGCAA
>JANNYL010000550.1:0-2120 GCA_031410075.1 Flavobacteriales bacterium | reverse complement strand
GTGGATAAAAGCCGCGGGAAGTGTGCTCATGGCCCTGACACTGGGTCGCCTGTTCGTGATCTACCACGACTATCTGCACCATGCCATTCTCCAACACAGCAAACTGGCCAAGGCCTTCTTCGTGGTTTTCGGCATGTTCATGTTGGCCCCTGTGAGTATTTGGGAACGCAGCCACAACTACCACCACGCGCACAACAGCAAGTTGTACACCAGCAGCATAGGGTCCTTCCCCATTGTAACCAAGGAAAAATACCTGAGCAGCAGCACGGCGGAACGCACGCTGTACATGTTCGTTCGACACCCGCTCACAATCGGCTTCGGATACATTTTCATGTTCCTCTACGGCATGTGTATCCGATCGATCATCAGCAACAAGGACCGGCACTGGGACAGCATTGTTGCCATGGTGGTACACTTTGGCATCGGTGTGGGGATCTACTTCCTCGCTGGCTGGAGCGGATTCTTCTTCGGCTTCGCCTTTCCGTTCCTGATGGTACTCGCGCTCGGCTCGTACTTGTTCTATGCCCAACACAACTTCCCTGGGGCCACCTTCACTGAAAAAGATGGCTGGACTTACGCCGATGCCGCGTTGGACAGCAGCAGCCACATGAAAATGAGTCCTGTTATGCGGTGGTTCCTGGCCAACATCGGCTTCCACCACATCCATCACCTGAATCCACGCATCCCGTTCTATCGCCTGCCGGAAGTGCATCGTTCCATTCCCGAGTTGCAGAATGCCAAGACGACCACACTGCTTCCTTGGGATGTTGTGCGCTGCCTGCGCTTGAAAGTGTGGGACCCTGTGCAACATCGCATGATCGGGCGTCGGGAGATCTACGCGTAGCAACACTTGTTGCCGCAAGCTACAAGTCATAAGCCTCAGGCCTGTTCGCTGTGCCCAAACGGCCTGTGCAATGTTGCCGGAGCGACTTTCGAAACTCGAGCCTACGGCTTGAAGCCTAAAGCTTGTGGCCCATTGATCGAGAGTTCTACCAACGGCAGCCGGCCCTCACGAACGGCGCGGCGCGCATGAAACCTCGGGATACCTTCGGCCCCGATCCTGAAGCCCATGTTGATCTGTGAGAACATTGTAAAGCGCTACGGCGCCCATACCGCGTTGAACGGCGTGAGCGTGGATGTGCCGGAAGGAACCGTTTTCGGATTGCTCGGCCCCAACGGTGCGGGAAAGACCACCTTGATCCGCATTATTACGCGCATCACCGGCCCCGATGAAGGACGGGTGCTTTTCAATGGTAAACCCATGACCGCGGATGACGTGGCGCAGCTCGGCTACCTGCCCGAAGAACGTGGGCTGTACAAGAAGATGAAGGTGGGCGAACAGGCTGTGTACCTAGCGCGCTTGAAAGGCATGACGAAGGCAGAAGCCGTATCACGCCTCAAAGACTGGTTCGAGCGATGGGAAATGACGGGGTGGTGGAACAAGAAAGTCGAGGAGTTGAGCAAGGGAATGGCGCAAAAGGTGCAGTTCATCACCACCGTGATGCACAACCCGAAGTTGTTGATCCTGGATGAACCCTTCAGCGGTTTCGACCCGATCAATGCCGACCTGGTGCGCAATGAGATCATCCGCCTGAGCAAGGAAGGCACCACCATTCTGCTCAGCACGCACGGCATGGCCAGTGTTGAGGAATTGTGCGACCATATCGCGCTCATCGACAAGGCCAAGGTGATGTTGAACGGCAGCGTGAAGGACGTGCGCAAACAATTCAGTACCCAGACCTACAAAGTGGAATTCACGGGCTCACGCATCGCATTCACGAATGCACTGGCCTTCCACGGTGAACTGCTGGACTGCGTTGAAGATGGGCCGAACTGCACCGCCCGTGTGAAACTATTGCACGGTGCCGACCTCAGCACTGTGCTGCGCAACGTGCTCCCGGTGGTAAGCATAAGAGGCGCGCAGGAAGAAGTTCCCCGCATGCACGACATCTTCATCCGTGTAGTGAGCGAGCGGGAACCAGAGCTGGTGCGATCCGGAATGACCGAATGAACCCATGAACAAGATCGGACTCATCATCTGGCGCGAGTACATCACACGTGTACGCAAGCCGAGCTTCTTGATCATGACGATCCTGGGGCCTGTGTTGCTGATAGGCGGC
>JANNYL010000549.1:0-11945 GCA_031410075.1 Flavobacteriales bacterium | reverse complement strand
GTGGTACGCCAGAAAGAGGAGGTGGAACGGCAGAGTCGTAAGGTGGTTGAGCTGTACAAGAATGTCACGGACAGTATCCGCTACGCCAAACGCCTGCAGGAATCCATATTGCCACCGGAGAAACGAATCAAGGAGCTTTTGCCCGACAGTTTCGTGTTGTACCGCCCGAAAGACATAGTCAGTGGTGATTTTTACTGGGTGGAAGAAGTGAACAAGAAAGTGATCTTCGCCGCAGTTGATTGTACTGGCCACGGCGTACCTGGAGCCTTTATGAGCCTCGTGGGACACAACGGCCTCAATCAGTCGATCAAAGAACATGGCAACACGCGCCCTAGCGATGTGCTGCGTGACCTTAATCGCATCTCCTACGAAACGCTGCACAAGGACCGTGATCAATTCGTGCGCGATGGAATGGACATGGCCTTGTGCGCGCTTGATCCGGAGCGCCTGCTGCTCGAATACGCTGGCGCGAACTGCCCGCTATACCTGGTGCGCGACGATGAGGTAGTCCAGTATGCACCCGATAAACGACCGATCGGCGGCTTTGATATCGGTAATGAAGGCTTTACCGATCACCGCATCCAACTGCGCAAAGGCGACGTTGTCTACATATTCAGCGATGGCTACGCTGATCAATTTGGAGGGCCCAAGGGAAAGAAGTTCCTCTATCGCCGATTCAGAGAGCTATTGGTGGAGATCCACAATAAACCCATGGATCGGCAGAAAGCACTGCTGCTCGAGGCGCTTAACCAGTGGCGGGGAGCACAGGAACAGGTTGACGATGTGCTCGTGATCGGCATGCGGGCCTGATCGAAGTCACACGAGAGGATGGATCCCGTGGACCGCGCCCATTAAACGTTCCAAACCGGAGCGTCTGTTGTACCGGTACTCAAGGGGTTCATGCACATCACCGGGATCATAGCCTCGTTGGTGATTATCTCCTGCTCGTTCGGCACGCCCAGTACGCCAAAGATGCTGTTCTGAAGCATGTTCACGATGGTGATCAGGTCGGCGTCCACCTTTACCGCATAGCGGATCACGCCCTTCACCAGGTCGTCGTTGTCTTCTTCCAAAATATGAGCCTCGTGCTCGATGCCCCGCTCACGTAAGTACCCATCAGCAAATCGCAGGTGGTTCAGCAATTGGTTATGCAGGAACTCGTCGCTCTCCTTGGGTACCACCAAGTGCACCTTGAATTTGAAATACTTGGCCATATCGGCAACAAGAGTGAGCTTCTGTCGGCTCTCTTTGTGAAGGTCCAAGGGCACGACGATATCACGATAACCGCTCTCTTTGATATTACGCTCTTGCACGACGATGAAGGGCACATTGCTGTTGGTGATCACGCGCAAGGCCCGGCTACCCGTAATGAACTGCATTCCGCGCATTCCGTGTGTTCCCATGATGATAAGCCCTGCGCCGAGCTCATTCGCCGCTGTGCCGATGTCCTCATAAACCGAGCCTACCCGCACCAGTGGGAATAGTGGCACTTTCATGCCAGCACCCATCGCGCGCTCCACGACAATAGCAAGTTTCGTCCGCGCCTCATCCACATCTTCTTTGTTGGCCACGATGTGCAACAGATGTATTTCGGCCCCCATATTCAAGGCCATCGTGCTTGCATGGTTCAATGCACAATCCGCCACCTTGGTGAAATCGGTAGGAACGATGATCTTCTTATTTGTATGTGGCATGGCGTGAAAGAGGCAGGTCGAGGACTGTTTGGAGCTTGCGAATATAGAGGGTGCAAAGTGAGCCCAAGCCGCTGAATAGGGGCTTCACTTCCGTTCGACAAACGCCTATGAACGGCTATAAACGCCTACTGGTCGAGTATCGAATTATGCGGCCCTGATGTTTGCAGCGGTCAACGAACCAGGCCTGGAGAGAACGACCGTAACACTACATATGAACAAGCACGGAGTGGCCTACATAGTGAGGCCAAGGAACCGGGCAAAAAACGAACGAGAATGGAAACGACGATCACCAACCGTGTACAATTGATGGGCAATTTGGGCAAAGACCCCGAGGTACGCGAATTCGAAGGCGGTAAGCGCAGGGCCCGCTTCAGCCTGGCTACAACCGAGCAGTTCAGCTTTGGTAACGGGAACAGTAAAGAAGACACCCAGTGGCACCAGATCACGGCTTGGGGTAAAAGTGCTGACGAGGTCATGCAAATGCTGAAGAAGGGAAGCCGAATTTCATTGGATGGCCGCCTTGTTCACGGCAGTTACGAGGGCAAGGATGGCCAGAAGCGGTACTTCACAGAAGTGGTCATGAACAACTTCTCTGTGGTCGAGCGGTCCGCGAATGCCGCATCAACAGGCGTTGCAATGTTGTGAGCCGACCTGGTCCACTATGAACACGAAGGGCTCCCGCCAGAGGAGCCCTTTGTGTTCATGGTGATCACGGTCTAGCGTTTCATCACACGCAGCGAACGGTCGACATGTCCATTGCGCAGGCGCAGCAAGTAGGTGCCTGCCGTAAGACCTGAATAGTCCAGCGTTATCCGATCTTGCGACAAAACGAGGCGGTCATTCAGGATACGCCCGGTCATATCCATAAGCGTATAACGTGTGTTGCCTCGCAAGTCTTCGCCCTCTAATCGCACCACGTCATCGAAAGGTTGAGGCCAAACGTTGATCGGAAGTGATCCATTTACGTCTTCGATGCCCACCGAGACTTCTATATTCTGGCAGATCTCCACTTGGCAGGTGTCGTTCGTACCGGGTGCGATGCCGGTGATGGTCATGCATACGGTATAGTTGCCGGATGCTGTGTAGGTGTGGATGAGCTGCGAACCATCACCAAAGGTTCCGTCCCCGAACGCCCACTGGGTGCTTACCACAGCGCCTTGGGTGTTGCTTGTGTTGAAGAACGTGTAGACATTGCCTTGATTCCCGAACTCGAAGCTGGCCGTCCACAGGTTGTCACATGGCGTGGTGCCGCCCGTGACCACAGACTGGCAATAGGTGTCCTGACAGGTGATGACGCCGCCCCCCGGCTGCTCGAAGATGCTGGTGACCGTCAGGCAGACCTCATACGTGTCCAGTCCCGGGAAGATGTGTGAGGGTTGTGCGTCATTGCTCGTTGTGCCGTCGCCGAAGTTCCAGAGCCAAGTGGTCTGGAAGCCTGTGCCGATGGTTGTGTTGGAGAACCAAACAGTCACATCCCCGACATTCGCCTGGAAGCCAGCCTCCAAGTTGTCACACGGTGAACCCCCGACCGTGACCCACTGGCAGGAGGTCACTGAACAAGTGTCCTGCGTTCCAGAGATCGGATACCAAGCTGTAAGACAGAGTTGATACGTTCCTGGCTCGGTGTACTCATGCGTCCCCTGAGGCCCATCGTCCGAGGAGGAGCCATCGCCAAAGGTCCAGAGCCAGTGGCTAGCGTTACCGGATGTGGCCGAGTAAAAGATGTTTGTCGGACCGCCACTTTGTTGCCACCAGAAATCCGCGCTCAGACTATCGCAAGGAGAACCACCACCGCCCATTTGGATCCCTGTGCAGTATTCGGCGAAACAGCTATCCTCTGCCAGCGGATCATAGGTCCCAACAACAAGACAGACAACATACCAGCCGGTATCAGGGTATTGGTGGAATGGGTTCGGCCCGGCCCCTTCGGTTCCATCATCGAAGTACCATTGGTAGGACCAAGAGGGGTCTATCACCGTATTCTGGAAATTCACACCCAGGCCACTGGGCCATGCGGTGAACTCCGCATTCAGGTTGTCGCACGGTGTTCCTTCAACCGGGACAGTTATTTCCTGACAGACGGAATCAACGCAGGTGATCAAACCGCCACCCTGCTGCTCGTAGATGCTGATGGCTGTGAGGCATACCAAGTAGTTCCCTGGTCCCGGATACACATGGAACGGCTGCACATCATTGCTGCCCGCCCCATCGCCGAAAGCCCAGCTCCATGTGGTCTGGAAGCCCGTGCCGGTGGTAGTGTTCGAGAACTGCACGCCTCCCATTAAAACATTGGCAATGAGCCCGGCTTGCAAGGCATCACAGGGTTCTTCGGTGCCGGATGCCACTACCAAAAGGCATTCTTCGGCCCAACAAGTGTCCTGGGTCTGCTGGTTCCAAGTCCACGCGCTCAAGCACACTTCATAGGATCCTTGTTCCTGGTATGTGTGCACGGGGTTCTCGTCATTGCCTACAGTGCCGTCGCCAAAATCCCAGAGATAGCCGATGGCTTGAGGGCTGCTGTATGCGTCGAATTGAACGATCGCGTTCCCGCTGGAGGCCCAGGTGAATGCGACTTGGGCCTCACTGCATGGCGAGCCATTTCCAATGTTCACCACCTGGCACACCGTATCCACACACCCCTCTACCAGGGCATACAAACACACGAGATAATTGCCTGGCCCCGAGTATATGTGCGTGACCGTTTGCCCGTTGACCGTCGCACCATCGCCGGTGCTCCACTCGTAGGTGGTTGAGTTGGGAAAGGCCGTCCAAGAGGTGCTCGTCAACACAACCACGTTCCCTTGTGTGGTCACTGAAAACGAGGCTTGCACAAGGCTGTCACAATCAACCTGTGCGCTTGAGCTTGTCGAGATAATTGCGGCAAGGAGAAAGGAGGAAATATTTCGCATGGGATCCAATTGGGTGTCTAGAGGACGAACCTCTTCCGCACTAAAGACGAAAAACCGCCGACCGTTCGTTGCCTATTGCTTCAGGACCCGCAAGGCGAGCGCCTTATAGGTGCAGTAAAGCCTTATTGTATATAGTCCCGAAGGAATAGCTCCCGCATAGATATTCTCTTCACCCTCTTTCGTAACGGATCCGTTCAACAGAACGCGACCGGCAAGGTCAACAAGCTCCCACTGCATGTTGCGTTGCAAACCGGTGCCGAAAATTGATAATTGATCTGTGAAAGGAACAGGTGCTGCGATGATGGTCGCAGCTTCTCCCTGCTCCTCTACCGCAGCGAGGAACGTAGGAATTTGAATACTCTGGCAAACGCGCGCCGTACAGTATTGCGAAGTGGATGTGTAGAAGGCCACCACTGACGCGCAGATCTGAAAATAACCCCCTTGCGGGTAGTAGTGCTCAGTGCTCGGAGGACCCAACAAAGTTGAAGTGCCGTCACCGTAGTCCCAATTTATTTCGGTAACGGAAAGGTCGGCATTGAGTGACAGCGCTTCTGCGGAGATCACTACGTTTTGGCCGTTCTGGTCCAATGCCAGGTTCAGGAACAGAGATGTATCGCAAGTGCTCGAATTGCCATCGACCAGCAGTTTGCGCACACGTCCCGCCGTGCAAGCTGTTTGAAATCCGGGGTCCAAGGTGACTATGGAGTGCGTGGCATCATACGCTCCCGGGAGCACATAGAAGTGGGTAGGTGATTCACTGAGGTCAATGGCCCCATCGCCGAACGCCCAGAAATTCACCACGTTCATTCCAGCGGTATCACTCTGGTCAGTGAATGCGATCTGATTGTTGGAGATCTGCTGGTACGCGTAATCGCTCGAGATCGACGAGTTGCAGATCTCGGCATGCCCACCATGCGCGACAATTGCCTTTGTCGTGAATGGACATGAATACGAATACACTGTGAGCTGCACGGTATCTATACCGGCATTGTTAAACGAGTGGTTGATGAGAGAGCCCGAAACGACCGGGGTCCCATCGCCCAGAATCCACTCTTGGGAACCGACCAGGGTGCCATCCCAAGCGGTCTCGTCAATGAATTGAATGGTGGTGTCACTAATATTCTGCCACCGAAAAGTCGGCAGAACACCCGGACATTGCGCGCTCACCAGCACCGGAAAAAGTGCGGCTGCGGCCAATGCAGAAAGAGGTCTCATGTGCGTCATTGTAATATGGGCACGATCGGTTGTTTTGCCTTACGCTCTTTGTGGCGAAGGTCGTAACGCAAGCGGAGCGCACCCCCCAGTTCAACATTGCTGAGCCTTGGGGTGCGTCCAACTTCCCTCGGAATGCCATAGACAAAATTCGGCAGCAACCCGATCGAGAACCGATCGCATAGTTGATAACGCAGATCCAGGCCACCAGATAGCGCTAGGGATAGTGGGAAGCGCTCGTTCAATGAAGCGTCGCCCAAGGACAATACCGTCAACGACGTTGCTGAACTGTCGAATGGTTCTTGGCTGACCATTGGGGCCAAGGCATTTCCGCTGCGCGAAAGGGTGACGTTGATCATCGGGGAAAGGCGCACCTGTAAAGAAAGTCGGCGCCGCTCAAACAACCGGTAGCTGATCTCCGGAGCAATTCGCAGCTGTGTGTATGCGTTCGTGGCGCTGTACAATTGCTCTGCACCTGGCTCTGTGATCTGCGTTTCCACAAGATCCCAGGTGTACGATGTTTGAGGATCTGAAGGCAGAGCCGCCGTCCACACAATGTCGGTCACGGTCTCCGTGGTGCCGGGTTCCACTGTGCGATGCAGGAAGCGCGAGCGTTGTTGCGCGATGCCCACACCCAAACCAAGGCCCACTCCACTCTGCCACTCACGACCAAACACAACGCTTAAGCCTTTACGATCGCGCCATGTTTCGCTGGCGTTCATAGCGTCCACTTCCGCCCCAGACCCGGACCAACTACCGTTCAATGCGGCCCATTCAACTTGCGCGCCGATCCACCAATTTCCATTTGCCATTACGTATGGGTCTATCGTCTTTCCCGGCAGCATTGGGCCGGGTTGTTTCGCCTCGAGCAACGGAAGCGGCGATGTGCGAACGATCAGATCCTCTAGCGACTCGTTCGGGACCGATCGACCCTTTTGTGGTGTTGGCTCTATAGAACCGCTTCCTATCGGGTTGCCTTCTTCGCTACTTGGAACGCCATCGGTTGAGCGATCTTTCAGTGGGTCGTTCGGTACGGTTGCTTTCGCTGGGTTGTTCTCTATGGCGACGAGCACTTTTGTGTCTTCGTACGCATCAGGCTTTTCACTGGATGTGTGAGGATGCGACGTGTTGTTGTTGCGCGCTTTTTCCGCGGTTATGACGGCTTTGTTGTGTTCGGTTCGGTCGTCTTTCGCGGCAACCGGTATCGAGGTCTTGGCGTTTATGGTCTCCGCACGCACTGGCACTGCTGTATTCGCCTGCTCAACATTGGCCTCTGTGGTGAAAGTCGGCATTGGAGTCACGTTGGCACTGGCGCCCATCGCGATCGATCGATCTGATGTTTCTCTCGCTGAATCAACGGAATTTGCCTGTGCATTCGAGGCGCTCACTACTTGTACCTGCGAAGATCCGGGCCGTGCCAATTCCTCTTGCTGGGCCAATTTGCCTTCGTTGTTCGAGGTATTCGCATCAAAGGCCAAAAAGCCCGACGCGCCCACGAAGAACAAGAGCATGGCGCTTAGTCCCCAGTTGCGGTGCAACAGCTGTGGCAAAGTGCTTCTGCTGGCTCGTTCGCGCGCAATGCCCTCCCACACGGGCGGCGGCGGGGTTACTTCGGCATCGCGGAGTGCGCGAGCGAAGAGGTCGTCAATAGGATGCTTTCCGTTCATGTTTCGGATCGGCTTGTTTCGTGATCTTGTCTTGCAGCATACGCCGCGCTTTTGCTAACTGACTTCTACTTGTACTTTCTCCGCAACCGATCAGTTCGGCTATTTCGGCGTGGTCGTAGCCTTCAATGGCGAACATGTTGAATACCATGCGGTAGCCATCGGGCAGGGCTTGCACCAAGGCCATTAGTTCGGCTTGCCCTAAACTTTCCACGGCGGTTGGGTCCACGGGTTGTTCGGGCACATGCTCCAAACCAAAACTTTCGTTCTGGAACGCCTTTTTGCGGTATTGGTTTATGCAGGTGTGTACCATAATGCGGCGGATCCAGCCCTCCAACGAACCTTCCATTCGGAAGCCGTGCAACTTGTCGAACACGCGGATGAAGCCCTCTTGTGCAAGGTCTTCCGCTTCGAGCTGGTGCCGGGCATAGCGTAAGCACACGGCATACATGCGCCGCGCATACCGCGCATACAGGAGTTCCTGGCTGCGGCGGTCCTCACGCTGGCATCCTTCAACCAGCTCGCGTTCGGTCAGCTCACGCAATTTGTTGGGGGTCCTTTCCGGCCACATGACGTTGCGCCAATGCACAAACGCTGCTTGAAACCATTGCCCGGCATCAAGATATTGGGTGTTTGGCCAATGTGCCGAGTCAAACCTGACCCTTTCCGTACCGCCAACGAGTATTCGTAAGCGACAGCCACCTCTCAGGAAATGTTCCGGATAGAACCGAGTCGAGACGTATTAGAGCGCTGATAAACAGTGAATTATGTGGCTGTTTGGGGATACCCTGGCGCGCAAACAGTCGTCCTGTAAACGATTGTAATCGCCTGTAACCGCGTACTGGCCGGATCCTGGAATGGAGGGGGTGAAGGTTTGCAGCGGAATTCGACACCAACGCCGATTCCGAAACAAAAAACCAACCCCCTAATACCTAACGAACATGAACAAGATCAACAACACCGTGCGTCTCATAGGCAATCTGGGCTTCGACCCTGAAGTACGAGAGATCGCTAAAGGCCGAAAAGTTGCCCGGATCTCAGTGGCCACGAACGAGACTTACACCAACAGCGACGGGGAGAAGGTAACAGACACCCAGTGGCACACGGTTGTTGCTTGGGGCAGCACGGCTGAACAAGTGCAGCGCATGCTTCGCAAAGGATCACCTGTTGCCTTGGAGGGTCGGTTGGTGCATCGCAGTTATGAAAGCAAAGACGGTATCAAGCGCTATGTGACCGAGATCGTGCTCAACGGCTTCCGTGTGATGGGCCCCAAGCCCGAGTCCAATGAGATGAAGGCAGCCGCGTAATCGAGATCCGCAACATCAAGAAACGGCCCCAGAGCATGGGACCGTTTCTTGTTTTACACCCGTTCACCAACACCTTTGCTCCGCATGGAAAATCCGGAAGAAGAAGATACAAGCAAGGGGAAATGGCGCAAACGACTGCTCTGGTTGTTTATCGCGGTTCTGCTGTTGTTACCGGTGATCGCTTATTTCCTGCCTTTCCTGTTGAAACAGTACATCGAAAAGCACAGCGTTGAATGGATCGATCGGAAAGTCACCATTGGCAGTATCGTGTTGAATCCCTTCACCTTCACATACTCGGTGAACGGCGTAACCTGTTTCGAACCCAAGAGCGAAAAGGTCTTCGTTAGCTGGCAGAAGATCGAAGTGAAGGCGAACCTCTGGCGAGCTTGGCGAGAAAACGCCTGGCGCTTTCGCGAACTGCGGATCGCCTCGCCCTACGTGCATGTTTCCCAACGCGGTGATCGTTTCAACTTTAGTGATCTACTGGAGTTGGGCAGAACGAAAAATACCAAGCCCGATCCCGCCGACACAATACCAACGTTCTTCAGCATGGAGGATATTCTGGTCTCCGATGGCCGGATCGAATACGCTGCTGATCTCTTGAAGGATCCCGCACGACTCAGCGGCTTGCGCGTATCGTGCAACCAGATCACCACCGAGCAAGCACGCATGGATTTTCTCTTGGGCTTCACACTCGAAAAAGGGGGCAACGTTGAAGGTGGTTTTATGATCGATACCGACCGCTCGCTGTATGCCATAGATGCCAAGCTGAACCAGTTCGGTCTTCCGCAACTATTGCCCTACCTGCAGGACTTCATGCACACAACAGCGCTAACCGGAAAGGTTGACCTCGACCTCCATCTGCGCGATAGTTGGGCTGCCGCTAATGCCCTTGCCGTGCGAGCCAAACTGGGCTTGAACGATGTGGACATTACAGATGGCCATGGCGAACGGCTTCTTGGGTTAAAGAAGGCCAGCGTGCGCTTGGATACACTGGATGCGAAAAGCGACAACTTCGACCTGCGATCAATTCTGGTTGATGGCTTGTACACGCGCTTCCAGATGTGGCCCGATGGCAGCCAAACCTGGAGCAAGGTTCTTAAGCTCGACAGCACATCCACGGCGGGCGATTCCTCGGTAACGCTTGTGGCCAGTAGCGATAACGTGTTCGTAATGCTCGCCGATTACATCCGCATGTTGGGACAGGACTTGGTGGCCAACGAGTACAATGCCGATAGTCTGGCTTTCACGAACTGCGAATTGGAATTCGAAGACTTCACGCCTGAGCGACCCTTCCGCTACAAGCTGAGCGAAATGGCGGTTCGCAGCACGCGAATGAATTCCGAAAGCGGAAGCGTGGATTTCGATGCATCAGCGTTGCTGAACGGCAAAGGCCGATTGACCAGCTCGTTCAAATTCGACCCCAAGGATTTCAAGAATGTGGATGCCACCATGCAGGTGGATGAACTCGTTCTGGCCGACCTTGATGCTTATGGTCGTTGGTACAGCGCATTTCCGTTGGAGGCCGGCACCATGAGCTACACCGGGACAACCGGTATCCACGGGGGAAAGATCAACAGCACCAACCACATTCAAGCGCAGCAGATGAAAGTGGGAAAAAAGACCGATGCCCACGACCCCGACATTTTCGTTCTGCCTTTGCGATTGGCCGTTGGTCTTTTGAAAGATGTGAAAGGGAATATCGACCTGGACGTTCCGGTCGAAGGCGACATCAACGACCCGAAATTCAAGCCTTGGCCCATTATCTGGCAAGTGCTCAAAAACCTCTTGCTGAAGGCGGTAACCGCACCTGGCCGGCTGTTGGCGCGTGTGTTCGGCGGGGGCGACGATGCCGATCTTGAAAGTGTGCGTTTTGACCTGCTCCAGACCAGCTTGAAGAAGGACCAGCGAAAGGCCCTGGAACAATTGGCAAAAGGCCTCGAAGCCAAGCCGGACCTGATGGTGGCGCTTGTTCCATTGGTTGACCCGAAAGAAGAGAGCGAAGAACTGGCGGCCTTCGAAGTGAAGAAGGAATTCCTTCAGCTTAACGCCGCGTTGAGTGCCGAAGACAGTGCTCGCATCATCGGTTTCAGCACGCGTGATACGGCTTTTGTGCAGTACCTGAATGCGCGATCACCAGCAACCGTGGGCCAAGCGGAACGAAGCCGGTGCATTTCCATAATTGGTGCCGATGTGGTGAAGCAACGCGCTAAAGCATTGGAGGAACAACGCCAGCTCGCGGTGAGAACACTTTTGACCGACCTGAAGCTACCTGCCGAACGTTTTGTGCTTCGCCCAGGTACCGCCGAGGAAACCAAGGGCATGATCGGGAAACCAGGCTACAAGTTCGTTTTTGATGCTTTGGATGGTCCTTCCGCACCGGTCGCGGGTGGCGGACCAGCTGTGGGACCCCAGTAACTGGGCCGATTTCAAGAGAAGAAAGACTTGGGCGTTGCTGCGATCGGCCATACTTCTACATTTGCCGTCCCTTAGAACAAGGGTACCTTCCCTGGTAGCTCAGCTGGTTAGAGCACATGACTGTTAATCATGGGGTCGCTGGTTCAAGTCCAGCCCGGGGAGCAAGTGGGCCGCTAACGCGGCCTTCTTTGTTTATTACTGCAGAGGCGTGCAGCCCGAAGAAACCGGCGACATTCCAAAACCTCTAACCTTTGCACCATACTGCGCCTCCGCGTTCAACCCACACCACACCATGCAACTTGTTACCGTAGGCACTGTCGCTTTCGATCGTATTGAAACCCCATTTGGCAAGGCCGACAAAGTCGTTGGGGGTGCTGCCACATACATTTCGCTCGCCGCTTCGTTCTTCTTGGACAAACTTGGCTTGGTGAGCGTTGTGGGCGATGATTTCCCTTTGGAGATCATGAGCGTAATGAAGCAACGGGGTATCGACCTTTCTGGTTTGGAGATCTTGAAAGGGAAGGAGAGCTTCTTCTGGGCAGGCCGCTATCACTACGACATGAATACGCGCGATACACTGGAAACGCGGTTGAACGTGTTGCTCGATCTGGACCCCAAACTTTCTCCGGATTACTGCGAGGCGAAGTATGTGATGCTCGGCAATCTCGATCCGAAAGTGCAGGCCAAGGTTCTCGATCAGGTGAAGGATCCCGCCATGGTGGTAATGGATACCATGAATTT
>JANNYL010000548.1:0-5074 GCA_031410075.1 Flavobacteriales bacterium | reverse complement strand
TCTTGCCCACATTGGGCCTGCCAACTATGGCTACTATGTTGCTCATGTCAAAAAAATGGCGACTGGATCCTTCAGTAACCGTATTGTTTCAATTTAGCCATGTCATCCCGCCAATCGGGATCCACTTTCACTTTCAGGTCGAGAAAAACCTTGGTGCCGCAGAACTTTTCAATGGCCTTGCGCGCTTCTGTACCAAGTTGCCGCAACGCCCCACCACCACGGCCGATGATGATACCCTTCTGGCTTTCGCGCATCACGATCACGTCGGCCTGGATCTTCACGATCTCCGGACTTTCCTCATAGCTGTTCACCACTACCTGGGTGCTGTAGGGGATTTCCTGCTTATAGATCGCGAGCACCTTCTCACGGATCATTTCGCTGGTGAAGAATCGCAGATCGCGATCGCTCATTTCATCCTTGGGGAAGTAAGGCGGATGTTCGGGCAATAGCTCGATCAGTCGCTCTCGAAGCGCATCCACGTTGAAACCGTGCAGCGCCGAAACCGGCACCACCTTGGCCCTTGGGAAAACCAACTGCCAGCTTTGCAATGCGGTGGTCAACATCGCATCATCGCCCAGATCCATCTTGTTCACCAGCACGATCATCGGCCCACTGAACCGTTCAGCCCGGCGGACCACCGCTTCGGCATTCTCGGGGCGCTCACCCAGTTCCACAAGCACCAGCAGAATATCGGCATCATTCAACGCTTCGTCCACGGCCCTCATCATGGTCTTCTGCAACGGATACAGAGGATCGAGAATACCCGGGGTATCTGAGAGGATCAGTTGATGATCATCGTCATTAAGTATGCCCAGAATGCGGTGCCGCGTGGTCTGCGCCTTGGGGTTCACAATAACCAGCTTCTCCCCCAGCAAGGCGTTGAGCAATGTGCTCTTGCCCACGTTGGGGTGACCGATGATGTTGACGTATCCTGCTTTATGGGCCATGCTCTAAACGCGAGAACCCGGCTCTCGCCGGGCTCTCTTTGTAGCGGGGGTAGGACTCGAACCTACGGCCTTCGGGTTATGAGCCCGACGAGCTACCATCTGCTCCACCCCGCAGTTTGGACGGCGAATATAGCACCGTATCCAGCATCCTTGGTATTTCAGCCTTTATCAGCTCAGCGGATGACCTTCAAACCAATGGGGGCAACATCGTAGGTGCGACCTTCTCCGTTCGCCAACTGAGCCTTGATCTCTTCAAAGAAGATCCGATCTCCCGTGCGCAGGGACTTCAAGATCTTCAACGCTTCGTCGTCGAAGGTGCCTGAATTCACGGTGTGGGGGCTCGCGTTACCGCTCCTGATCAGCGTTACCGTCATCCGGGTAACCTTGAAGGGTTCATCATATTCACAGCCGTCGCCGAGCTTCACGATCAATCGGTTGGCGACCGACAGTTTGTTCGCCTGCGTTTTTGTGTCTGTGGAAGTCAGCCCCATTACATAGGCCACAGGCGTTGGCAGGTCTTTCGCGCGGAATTCGATCGGTCCGATCGTGCGTGAACTGCCATCGGGCATGGTCGCGGAAGCGCTCAAGTGTGCTTTTCCGGTCTTGTTCACCTTCGCGAACCACTCGTTGCCTTTCCGATACACGGAGCCATTGTCGATCACCGGTCGCACATTCTCCGGGGTTACACCGGGAACGGAGAATGAAAGTGGGTTCTCGACACCACGATAGAGCACGTTCATCTTCGTAGGTGAGGCCACGAGCAACGGCGCCATCACCTGGTAGGTAACGCTGTATGGATACTCCTCCATGCCTTTAGGGCCTTGGTAATGGATCGTGCCTGTAGCCGTGTGCTCTCCAACACTCGTTGCCTTTAGTCGAAGTCTGCCTTTGCCATCTGGCCCAACTGGCAGATCACCCGAACCGTTCAATGCGATCCGGGCACTGTTCTTTTCGTCGTACGCTGCCAAGAAAACATCAGCTTCGAAATCGTCCCCAACCATCACAACCGTGCTTCTTGGAATGACAGCGCTTGCCACATTGCTCATAACGCGCACTTCATTCGTTGCCGACCGATAGAGTTGCTTCACCACGTCGTTCTCGGCACCACGGATGTCAACTTGCAGTTTACTGAGGTGCGCAATGCCAGCTGCCAGGGGCACCTCGTAGAAGTTCAGGCTCTCCCAATTGTTCCATGTGCCCGATGCATCGGTTCCTCCGTCGAGCATGAACAGCATGTCCAAGGATGCAGCCAAATCGGGACTTTGAGCCGCACACAAGTTCTTGAGTTGATCCCGGAATTCACCGATGCGTCGCTTGATCTCTTTTGCCGAACCCTCCCCGTCCTTGGGTTCTGCCGGCTCTGAACCCACCAATGTCCGCGTGATCACATCGCGATCGTCCTTCGCTTCGATGTGCATGAGGGACATCAATGAATCGCGACCTTCCGCGTTCTTTCCGATCAGTTCGCTAGTGGTCCGCCCTTCCGCTTCTGCCAACGCGTTCAGTTTGATGCGTTCGATGTGCGCAACGAGGCTATCCGCTGAAAGGCGAACCACTTGAGCCTGCTCATTAAGTGACCGGTACCGATCCGGAAACTTCTTCGCAGCATCGGCAAAGACGGCGTACTCCACTTGTGATCGCTGAACGTGTGCTTGTTCACTTCGCACAAGATCCGCATCGAGGACCGCGAAGGCATCGAGGACCTCCTTGCTCACATTCATGGCGAGCATAGCCGTGAGCACGAGGTACATCATGTTGATCATCTTCTGCCGGGGTGGCAATTTCACATTGGCCATGGTGCTTCAAGTGTTGGTTCTTGAAGGACAATGCGCGATGTTGTGAACCGTAACTGGTAGATGCTGCGCGAACTGGAAATGCAACGTCAGGAAGAGGCGCAGACGGGAGAGCGATAAGAGCTCGAACCTTGGAACTACTACACGACTTCTTTCGTGAGCGCCTCCAGATCACTTCCGGCACGCTCCCACTCACGCATACACGAATCGATCAGTGAAGTGAGCTCGCCAAGGCGGGTGTAGCCCTGCTCCATGCCTTTGGCATCGAGCGTTCCGTTGTTCAGCTGACCCTGTAGGTCTTTCTGTTCACCTTCCAACTTTCCGAGCTCCTGCTCGCAGCGCTGCACCTGGGTTCTCAACTTCCTCAACTCTTTCTCCTGGTCCTTCCGCGAATTGCGATCGTCCGACTTTACAACAACAGTAGCCGCCTTCGCTGCCACCTGCTTGCGTGTGTCGTTCATGCTCGCCTCTTCTTTGTTGCGCTCGATCAATTCCAGAATATCCATGTGGTGATCGCGCAAGCGGCCGTCCTTCACTTCCAACAGGCGATTTGTTAGGCCATGCAGGAAATCACGATCGTGGCTCACGATGAGGAAGGTGCCATCGTAATCCTTCAAGGCTTGTTTCATCACCTCCTTGCTCTGGATGTCAAGGTGGTGCGTTGGCTCATCCAGCAGAATGAAGTTGAGCGGGCGCAAAAGCATGCAGCACAATGCGACGCGCGCGCGCTCTCCACCGCTCAGCACTTTCACTTTCTTATCAATGTCGTCGCCACTGAACAGGAAGGCACCGAGCATTCCGCGCACCTTGGTCCGGTTCTCCTCGCTGGATGCTTGATCAGCGGTTTCTTTGATGGTGAGCGTAGGATCCAAGCGATCCGGCATATCCTGGGCGTAGTAACCAATGGTGACCTGGTGGCCCAATTTGACCTCACCTTCGTACGTTTCCTCACCTACCAGCATGCGCATCACCGTGCTCTTTCCGGTGCCGTTCGCACCCACCAACGCAACCGCTTCACCACGTGCGAGCGTGAGCTCACCGTCGATCAGTATAGAACGATCCCCGTAACTCTTCTTCGCTCCGTGCATTTCCAGCACCAACTTTCCGCTGTGCGGCGCTGGCGGAAATTTCACGATCATCGAACGGGCCGCATCGTCTTCGACAACAATACGCTCCAATTTCTCCAGCTTCGTGATCAGGCTTTGTGCGAATGCTGCTTTGTCTTTTTTCGCACGGAACTTGTTGATCAGCACCTGTGTGTGCTCGATGTAGCGCTGCTGTTCTTCGTAAGCCTTTTGCTGGCGCGCGATCTCTTCCTTGCGCAATTCCAAGAATTGTGTCCACGAAGCTTTGCGATCGATCAAGCGACCGCCACCAACTTCAATGGTGCGTTTTGTCAAACGGTCCAGGAACGTCTTATCGTGACTGATCAGCACCAACGCTGCAGGATAGGTTGTGAGCAGATCTTCAAGCCACTGGATCGCAGGCAGATCGAGGTGGTTCGTGGGCTCATCCAAAAGCAGCAGGTCGGGACTCATCAGCAGAATGCGGGACAGCTCGGCGCGCATTCGCCAGCCTCCGCTCAACTCGCCCATGGGCCGGTCCATGTCGATATCGCTGTAGCCGATACCGCGCAATGTTTCTTCCACTTGCTTGTCGTGATCACCCGCACCGATGTGGTTCAAGCGCTCGTGCGCATGCGCCAACTCTTCCGCGAGCTGCATCATCTTGGCCTCATCGTCCAAAGAAGCATTCAGTTCCGCTTCGATCCCTGCCAATCGGCTGGTGAGCCAAACCGCTTCCTCGAACGCGCTAGCCGCGACTTGCCTTGGCGACAGCGACAGGTCATGTTGCATTGTTTGTGGCAAATACCCGATCGTGAGATCACGGGGCTTGTCCACACCTCCACTATCCGCCTTGTCTTCGCCGGCAAGGATCTTCAACAAGGTGCTTTTTCCGGCACCATTGCGACCAACAAGGCCAATACGGTCCTCTTTCCCAATGAAGAAGGAGACCTCATCGAACAACGGGCGTTCGCCGAAATGGAGCGTTAAATTGCTGACGTTGATCATAATCCGGGCCTCGAAAAGGTCCGCAAAAGTAGTTGAACGCGTAACGCGCGACCATTCAGGAGGATATGGCGTTCAATAGTGCCACAGATCATGCTCGAATTCGAAGAGCTCCGCTTTGATGCGTTCACTTTCCAAAACACCGTTGACACCGGTCTTGTACTCCGAAATGTTCCGGTCGAACACATTACTCACCTTTACTATGGTGCTGCTGAACATTCGTGCTCGAAAAAGGTGATCGAAAGAGCGTTGTTCGGCGTCGTTC
>JANNYL010000547.1:0-1878 GCA_031410075.1 Flavobacteriales bacterium | reverse complement strand
AACTCGGTTCGTATGGCCGCATGTTTGCGCTGGCGTTCGATACGGGCTTTGTACTCGTCAGGCACAGGTGCACTTTCGCCATAGGTTTCGATCCGGTCACCGTCGAACCGGTCGTTGTCCAGAGGATGCGCCATAGGCTGCATCAGCTTTTGGGGTTCGAAGTCTTTGTGGTTCATGGTTCCTTCGCTTTGGGTTGATCCTGGGCGACGAGGCAAACCTATCTCGCGAGAAAAGCCACCACAATACCGACTAGTGGGTATTTTCAGGTCGGGCCTACTGCTTGATAAAGCGAACTGAACACATGGTGCCATCGCAGCAGCATCGGGCTGTGTAACAGCCTTGCGCCAAGTTGGCAACGTTCAAAGGTTGTCCTAAAGCTCCTGTCAGAACCATCCGACCAAGCTCGTCCGAAACGGTCAGAGTCAGGTCCGCGTTACTGCCGAGTAACGTGATCCGAACAACATCTGTGCAGGGATTCGGAAGAACGGAAAGTTGCTGTTTCGGGCGGTTCTCAGCGATCGACGTGCTGCATTCGAGCCGATCGATGTGCTCCCAGATCTCGTTGTTGAAGGTGATAGGCACCAAGGCATTCGTGTACGCAACGTTGCCCATGCGTACCACTACCATGCCTCTGCTTGGTACAACATTCACCACTTGATCATTCTTTCCCAAACCGCTGAACATGTCCGCAGGTGCGCTTGGCATAAGGGAACCAGGGAATGCGAATTGAACGCCAGGCACCATGAAACTGGATTGCCCATTGAGCCACCACAGATAACCGTAGCTGTTGTTGATCGTTTGTGAAGGGCTGGTAGCGGCGTCGAAATATGCGGCATCACGCAGGATCGTATCGCTGCCCCAAACCATGTTGTTCAACGCCAAAAGCCCATATCGGGCCATGCTCCGGGCTTTGCTCGCATATACATTGTTGTACCCACTGGGAAACCAGAACCCATCCATGCCGATGGGGTTGCGGATCTTCGCGTTGAAGTAGGATGGGAAGGATTGCCCGGTGCTGTTCGCGATCACTTCATCCAACAATGTGTACGAGGCATTGTGGTAAGCCCACCGCGTTCCGGCATCGGCCAAGTACTGAAGGCAGCTGGGATCGGTGCAGTCATCATCAGGCACTCCATCATCCAAGCCCGATGTCATGGTCAGCTGGTTGCGCACCGTGATAAGCGCTTCATCGGCCGGTAGTTCGCTGGTCCATCCCGTTCCCAGGTAAGCGCTCGAAGGGTTTTCAATGTCAAGGAAACCCTCTTCCTGTGCAATGCCTACAAGGGTGCTGGTAAGGGTTTTTCCGGCGCTAGCCCAGTACCACAAACTGTCTTGTGTGAAGGTTCCGAAGTACCGCTCCAAAACGATGCGACCGTCCTTCAGCACAATGAACGCTTTCGTATTCCGGGATGCGAGAAAGTCGTAGAGGGAGTCAATACGGTCGGCACACCAGCCTAAAGTGGCAGGATCGGTGGTTTCCCATGTACTGCCTGTATTGGGTGGGAAATACGACGTTTGAGCACCGGTTGTCAGGGAGCATCCAAGGATACCGGCGGCTGAAAACAGGGTTTGAATGCGCATTTGATGGAGGACAATTGGAACGCAGCCAAGCACGAAAGGTTTAATGGGCCTGGGCTGGCATGCGCAGTTTGTTGATCCGTACCAAGGGCCCCGGACACACTTGGCCATGGCACGCCGCGCAATACTGGATCAATTCATCAAAAGCTTGTTGGCGTTGGGCAGGTACCACTTTGTACAGTGAATCCAGCTGATGCAGGTAGGAGAACGCGAAAGGGTCGAATGTGCGATGGTCCACCATGCCAGGCGTGCATTCGGCCGTGAGCATGTCTTTGAACGATGTTGGATAGGGCAGGAGCT
>JANNYL010000546.1:0-8668 GCA_031410075.1 Flavobacteriales bacterium | reverse complement strand
CACCAGCACCTGGTTGCGGGCGATCTGACTGCAAAAGTCCAAGTTGATCCCTTGCGCCTCCATGGCCCGTGCCAGATGGTAGATGGTGCCACTCCAAGCCCTAACATCGTTCGGGTCGGAGGTGGTGGCGTACGTGATCTTCAGCGGGTCGATCCGTTCTCGTGGGCGCATTACGTATTAGTCTGGTCTGCCCAGCAGCGGTGCCAAAGATGAATCATATCAAGCAAGGGTTCGATCCGAAGCCTTGGAATGGGACCTTCGGCCGAAGAGAGGTAACGCCCCGGGGAAGAGACGGATATCGGGAGTGAAGGGACCCGGCCCGCAAGTGAGCGCGGCCAGGCCCCGGTTCCGTGACGAAGTGCTAAGCTGGCACCTCCACTTGTTCGTTGCTCCTTACCAATTTCTGCTGCAATTCACTTGGCACGGGCTGGTACGCATAAAACCTTTCCGAATACGTGCCACGGCCTTGGGTTAGACTGCGTAACGTAGTGCTGTACCTGTCCAGTTCCGCGAGCGGAGTATGTGCTTTGATGATCTGGTAGCGTCCTTGCGAATCCATGCCCATTACGATGGACCTGCGACTTTGAAGGTCGGTCATCACATCGCCCATGAGTTCGCTCGGAACGCGGACTTCGATCTCCTGGATCGGCTCCATGAGCTGCGGGTCGGCATTCGAGAAGGCATCTCGAAAAGCCTGTAGCCCGGCGATCCTGAAGCTGATGTCGTTGCTGTCGACAGGGTGCATCTTGCCATCGTATACGATCACGCGGATGTCCCGTGCGGGCGAACCGGTCAGCGGCCCTTTCTCCATCTTCTCCATCACCCCTTTGAGGATGCTTGGCATGTATTTGTTGTCGATCACCCCTCCAACGATGCAGTTGTAGAAAACGAGTTTTCCACCGGTGGCCAGGTCATGCTCCTCCTTGCCACGCACACTCATGCCGGTGGGCTCGGGTATACCCTCGTACCAAGGTTCGATGCGAAGGTGCACTTCGCCGAACTGGCCGTTGCCACCGGTTTGCTTCTTGTGCTTGTACATGGCCTCTGCTTTCCGGCGGATCGTTTCGCGGTAAGGGATACGCGGAGCATTGTATTCCACCTCGATCTTGTAGTGGTGGCTCAATTTCCACTTCAACAGGTTCAGGTGCAATTCACCTTGGCCACCTACCAATTGCTGACTGGTCTCGCGCTGGTAGATGAGCACGATCGTAGGGTCTTCCTTCTGGATCTCCAACAAAGCAGCATGCAATTTCTCTTCCAGCTTCTGATCCTTGGCCTTGATCACCTGACGCAACCTCGGTTCCGGAAAGGCGATGGGTTGCAGTTTGATGGTCTTGCCCGGAGTATGCAACGTGTGCGCAGTGCTTGTGGCTTTGAGCTTGATCGTTCCACCAATGTCACCCGCAACCAGTTTCTCCACCGATCTGCGCTCCTTACCGTCCAGTATGAACAGCTGGTTGATGCGCTCAGTGCTTCCCGTGTTATCGTTCACCAGGTCTGCACCTTCGCGCACCTCGCCGCTCATTACTTTGAACAACGTGATATGGCCACTCTTCGGCTCAACCATGGTTTTGAATGTGAACAACACCGTAGGGCCGTTCAAATCACATTTCAGTTCTCCTCCGCCAACCAGCTCTTCGGTCGGCATTTCTACAGCACTTGAGGCCACGTTGTCTATGAAGCCCATCAATCGGCCACTGCCCATATTTCGCAGTGCGCTTAGGCAGAAAACAGGATAGCAAGTGCGTTTCATCATGCCTTGCTTCAACCCAAGTCGCATTTCGTCCTCATCCAATTCGCCCTTGTCGAAGTAGTGCTCCATCAGGGTCTCATCGTTCTCTGCGGCTTTTTCCACCAGTTCCTTGTGCAAGGCTTCGGCGCGAGCCTTTTCCGCTTCGGGGATCGGTTGTTTTTCCGGCTTTCCGCCAGCGTCCTTGAACACGTACATGGTCATCTTCAACAAGTCAATGATGCGATGGAAGGCTTCGCCCGATTCCACGGGATATTGCATCACGGTGACGGCGCTGCCGAAGTGCTCCTTGGCTTGGGCAACAGTCAAGTCGAAATCGGCATTGGGATGGTCCAGTTGGTTTATGCCGATGATCACTGGGCGATCATACCGCTGCATGTGTTCCCAGACCAGATCGGTTCCAACCTCCACGCCGTGGTTCGCGTTGAGGAGTAGGACGCATGTGTCCGCAACACGAAGGGCCGGTATGGTCTCGCCGATCAGGTCATCCAGCCCAGGGGTATCAATGATGTTGATCTTGTAGTTACGCCATTCGGTGTGCATCACTGTGCTGTACACGCTGCTTCCACGTTCATGTTCGAGTTCGTGGAAGTCGCTGATGGTGTTCTTGTCCTCGACTCGGCCGCGGCGTGTGATAAGACCAGCTTCGAAGAGCATTGTTTCGGCTAGCGTGGTCTTGCCGCATCCGTGGGATCCGAGCAGGACCACGTTCTTGATGTGTTTGTCATCGAAAACTTTCATGATAGGCAGGGTTTGGTTAGGTTGAACGAACCCCACCGTGGAGGTGCTCGACCAACTACAAAACCCTACTTATCGCAAACGGCAGGGGTGTACCTGATCGAAGACGCGCGGAGGATGGCCATGAAGATAGCCTTCCTATTGATCCAGCAAAATGCGAATTATCCACTCACTTGCAAGGCCTCATGCCAGAAATTCAAAAGCCCCGATGTCACGGGGCCTTGATCACTTTGCCGGCTGTGGGCAGAGTGGTAATAAGTTCTTTCTCAATTCAGGACCTCCATCGCTCGCTCGCCCTGGAGTTTGCGAAAACGGCTGAGAACCTCTTGGTAACTACCTGGAAGATTCAGGTCCTTGAGAGGACAAAATTCCAAAGCTCCACCGCTATTGTAGGTGCTGTAGCAACGTTCAGCCTTCTGCTCAGCGGTCTCTTTCTCGTTCGTCGTTTGCTTCATTCGCTTTCCCTGTTCGTTCAGACAACGAAAGAGGCCAAAGCCTCTTTCGTCGCGCTAACTAAACCCTGTCGATCGCCGTTTTGTTCATTCACTCGTTCACGGTGCGGTTCCAAAAGCACCTCCTTTCGGAAAAGTGGCGAAGTGAAGATCCTTGCTGGTCGACGGGGCGAATATAGAGGGACCGACCACCTATGCCGAACGATCCGTCACTCTTCATTCTTGGCGGCTTTCCACGGATCGGGCGGTTCGTGGTGCGAGCAGTTACTTCAATATTCGGTCAACTACCGATCAACTCGGTGGATACATTCGCCCGAATCCATTTACTCACGAACATGAGGCTCTTCGCCGGTATCTGCACGCTCTTGCTAGCCAACTCTCTTTTCGCACAAGTGAACAGCAAAGGCCGCGTGCAGATCGGGCTTGGGATCAGTGGTGGAGTGCACGCGACCCGTTTCGAAAACAGGATCACTGTGTTCGGGCTTACGTTCAAAAATTCTTCCGATGATGGAGCGGCAACCGTTTCCTATCCGCTGGACATCCATGTTGGCCTATCGAACAAATTCAGTTTAGGACTTTGTCTGGAGCCCGGCAGCTACATCGATTCCGCGGGCACGCGACCGAATGGTTTTTTTGTTGTTGGCCTTTCGCCCCGTTTCTATGCGATCAACAAGGAGCGCTTTGCGTTGCTGTTCAACCTGGACCTTGGCGTTAGCGCTTTGCGGATAGCTGAAGTGAGGAGCGGTACGAAGCAATTCGATGATTCGTATGTAGGCGGCCATTTCCGGTTAGGAACCCAGTTGCAGTATTATTTCGGGAACACGTTCGGATTGAATTTCGGATTGAAGTACGCCCTGCACAACATGAAATGGCGCGACAGGGACCCAGAGGATCCGTTGCTCAAAGACGTGGACTACGAGGCCACACTCATCACTTCAGGCATTCAGATCCAACTTGGAGCTCAAGTGAAGTTCTGATCTACAGGATATCGAAATCCATAGCGTGAAAACGCACTCGTTCGGCATCGAGCGTTCGGCCTTGGCCGCTCAGATCCTTGAATATCAAGTACAACGGCGACGGCCTGAAACGCATGGGAATGTTCACGTAACAACTGCCTCGCCAATCCATGGCAGGATCCAGGCCTATCCAGACTTTCCGCATTGGAGCCTTTGTGAGCGGAATGCCATCTATGATCCGGAGGTTGCGTGCGGCATGCAAAACGTATCTGCAACCAAATTGCTCGCGCTCTGAAAGGACCATATCAATGTGTTTTCCTTTGGCAAGGCTGTACGCATAGCAAGGGTGGGCCAATCGCCACGAGAACGCATCCAACGACCGATCCTGCTCGTATTGCACTTCGCGGGAGTTTTCGCGAAAGGGAAGAGGACCAAGCCCGATCATTGCTCGAAGGGGAGAGACCAGTTGAAAGCCGAGTTTTTTGGTAAAGCCGTGCGTACTGTTCGCATTGGCGACCCCGATAACGAACCCGAAGCCCTGCTCTGCACCTAGCTCATACGTCGACTTTGCCAATTTGGTGAACAAGCCCTTTCCCTGATGAGCCGGACGGGTGGCCGTGTTCAACGAGAGCAGACCCTTTTCTTGTTTGCCGTTCACCTTGGCCTTGAACGGTATGGTGACGTAATGCGCAGCCAGTTCATCTCCTTGCCAGGCATTGAACCCGACCACTTGTCCATCCGGATTATCTCGATACTGCCAGCGAAGAGCCTCCTCCGTGAAGTGCTTGGCGGTGGGGAAGACTTCGCGCAGCAAGGTGGCGATCTGTGCGATATCACCATCGTTGGTGGTGACTGGCCGAAGCGTGTGATCGCTCATGCGGCCAAGATAGTCCGGCCTTTTCAGCAGATCAACCGATGCATTTGCAAAGCGGTTGTCCGGGTCGCGTTCCTCTTCATCCCTGATCGCCGGCCGCTCGCTGTTCCACCTGTCCACTGAACGGATAGATTCGCGGCGCGTTAGGCCAAGGGAATCCCGTGTGAACCGGGAGCTGTTCCCGCAGCTGTGAACCATTTGAAAAGCTCGTTGCAAGTTGCCACTGTGATCCTTTGGGAAAGCGGGAAGGCGCAACGGGAAGTGATGGTGAGCCAGAAGACCTGAACCGAACGCGCAGTTAATGGCCTGCGGGAATGCGGCTGATGCACATGTGCTACACCTTGGATCTTCCCGGGTGGTACAAGATGCACTCGTTCCTGTGGGTTCTCACATAAACCGCCTTCCGGTGAAGAAGGCAAAAAAACAAACCCATGTATCGTTCATTTCTTTTAGCCTCTGCGTTGGCCACAGCCTTTCTGTCCAGCGCCCAATCGTACACGCACCAAGTTCTGGTGCTGAACGAAGGGTACTTCAACTTCCAGACCCAACTGCAGGAAATACCTGTCACCCTGGGTAGTTATGTTCCTGGAACTGGTGTGTACCAAACTGTTGCGACCATTTCGGATGCACGGTTCGGGAATCATGTAGCGATCGAAGGAGATTTCATCTACGTCGCTGCGGATCAACGTCTTTTGAAGTACGATGCCAACACGTACACGCTGCTCGATGAAGCAATGGTTCCTGGGATACGACGCTTCGCATTCTGGGAGAACGAGATCGTTATTACGCTCGGCGAAGTAGGCGGCCTATCGCATTACTGTGAAGTGCGGGACAAGAACACCTTCGACCTGCTCTATATCATTGATGGAACCACGTTGCCGTATAGTTGTGAAGGCGTTCAGGTGGTTGGTGACAAGGCCTATTTAGCCGTGAACAATGCCTTTGATTGGGCGAACACCGTGGGGAAGTTGGGTATCCTGGACATGACGACCGGAATGTGGGAAACGAGTCTCGATCTGGGGCCGGACGGATCGAACCCGGAGAACATCATGGTGGATGGTGACGCGATCTATGCGTTCAACAACAAGGACTTCACCGGGAGCAGCATTAGTAAGGTGTCTATTGCCAGCGCTTCGTTGGCTTACACAACCAATGTGGCTCTTAGCTCCGGTTGCGGCTCCAGTGCGAAGATCGGCGGCCGCATTTATTTCATGGAATATGCGCAGAACATGTTGAACCGTTACGATATCGCAACGAACGCTGTACTGGACACCTTGGTCGGGTCTCCCTCAACATACGGTTTGATCGATGATCCGAACAATGGCGTGATGTATGGAACGACGACCGATTTTTTCAGCAGTGGCGAATTGCACGTGATGGACTATGCGGGGAATATCCTGAGCACCGTTGCGGTGGGTGTTAGTCCTGGCCGTCTTGCCTTGGATACCCGAAGTAGTGTTGGAATTGATGAAAAGGTCGGCGCAGTGATCGGCCTGTTCCCCAACCCTGCGACGGGTACACTGACGATCCGCACGGAAGGACATGAAGTTGGAGAGAGCCTGTCCATAAGCGATGCCGCTGGCCGCACGGTTATGCAAGTGCCAACGTCCGCTTTTGGGGTTCAGGATGTTTTCGTGGGCTCCTTGGCCTATGGTGCATACACGGTCCGCCTCAGCAACGGATCGGCAGCCTTGTTCATCAAGCAGTAGGATCTTTCAACGGCGAGCGGGGCATGCAGCTACATTTGCGGCCCCGCTCGCTTTTTGGGTGGGTTCAACAGCCTCCTTAGCTCAGCGGTAGAGCAGCTCATTCGTAATGAGCAGGTCTTCGGTTCAAATCCGAAAGGAGGCTCCAGGAAAGGATCGCGAAAGCGGTCCTTTTTCGTTCTGTGCCCACGCGGCTGAGTATGCGCCTACCCGTGTACTTTCGCGCCCCTTCCGCGCAGTGATGTGCGGATCCTTCACATGAGAACCGTATCAACGATCATAGCCCTCAGCATGGCCGCTATCAACGCAGAAGCACAGACCCGCGCCATCGCCTTCACCGAATTCGACCTGCCCAACGGTCTTCATGTGATCCTGCACGAGGATCACAGCACACCCATCGTGGCGGTGAGTGTTATGTACCATGTGGGCAGCAAGGATGAAGCGAAGGATCGACGGGGTTTCGCCCACTTCTTCGAACACCTGCTTTTCGAAGGGAGCGACAACATTCCGCGAGGTGAGTTCAGTAAATACGTGGAAAAGGCAGGGGGTGTGCTGAACGCGAACACGAACGGTGACCGCACTTACTATTACGAGGTGCTCCCAAGCAACCAACTGGAACTCGGGTTGTGGTTGGAAAGCGAGCGTATGTTGCACGCCAGGGTCGACCAAAAAGGCGTGGATACGCAGCGTGAGGTGGTGAAAGAAGAACGCCGACAACGCTACGAGAACCAGCCCTATGGTTCGTTGTTGCCCGAGGTGTTGAAGCGTGCATATATCGAACACCCATACCAATGGCCCACCATTGGCTTCATGGAGGACTTGAACGCTGCCAGCGAGAGCGACTACAAGAAATTCTACAAGACATTCTACGTGCCCAACAATGCGGCACTGGTGATCACTGGCGACATCGATGCGAAGGTTACAAAAGGGCTGGTGACCAAGTATTTTGGCGATATACCCAAAGGTGGCAAGATCCCGCGCACCAGCATTGTGGAACCTGCTATGAAAGGAGAGGCGCGCGACGTGGTGTACGACAAGATCCAATTACCGGCAGTCGTTTTGGCCTATCACATCCCGGCATATGGCACCAAGGATTTTTACGCGGTTGATATGCTGAACCGTTTGTTGAGCAATGGCAATAGCAGCCGATTGAACAAGAGTTTGAAGGACGAACAACAGAAAGCGGTTTACACGGGTTCATTCAGTCTCCCGTTCGAACATCCGGGTTTGGCCATGGCCTTCGCGATCGCCAACGCAGGAGTAGCGCCGGACAGCCTGGAAAGATCCATGGATGTTGAATTCGACAAGGTTCGGAACGAGGCTATTTCCGAAGACGAGCTGGCCAAACTGAAAACCGGTATCGAGACTGAATTCGTGAACGCGAATGCCCGCGTTGCCGGCATTGCGGAGAACCTGGCCAGCGCCTATACCTTCCTGGGCAGCACGGCCAAAGTGAATTCGGAGGTGCAGAACTATTTATCCGTTTCTACAGCAGACATGCAACGAGTAGCTCGCCAGTATTTCGCTGCGGATAAGCGTGTGGTGCTTCATTACCTTCCTATGTCCGCGAAGCCATGAACCAGCACATGTCCTTCATCCGTTCTCAAATTTCGCCCAATAGCGGCCGGTGGTCCGCGTTGGTCGTCACTCTATTCCTCTCCTCGCTGATGCACGCGCAGATCAACCGCTCCAAGCCTCCTGTTCCAGGTCCTCCTCCTACTGTGCAAGTGGGTACTTCCAAGAATAGCACCTTGCCCAATGGAATGCGAGTGATCGTGGTGGAGAACCATAAGCTACCCATGGTCAGCTTGCAGATCCGCTTTGATCATCCCCCGGTCATGCAAGGTGACATAGTGGGCTACCAGGACCTTGTCGGCGAGCTGCTAACCTCAGGTACCGCGCGGCGCACAAAAGAGCAGATCGATGAAAGCGTGGATCGCTTGGGTGCTCAATTGTCCGGCGCCAGCGATGGGCTTTTCGCCAGCAGCTTGAAGAAGAATTTCAAGGAGCTTATGCAACTCGTGTACGAAGTGGTGACGACACCGACTTTCCCAGGGGCAGAATTCGAAAAGGCCAAGACCCGAACAGCCAGTGGATTGAAGAGCAGGGTGGATGACCCCGACCAGATCGCGGAGGTGGTAGGTCGTGCGCTCACCTTCGGGAAAGGCCATCCGTATGGTGAAGTGGCAACG
>JANNYL010000545.1:0-2644 GCA_031410075.1 Flavobacteriales bacterium | reverse complement strand
CGCATGAGACTTGCGGTGCAACACACCAAAGGGCTTGTGGAAGCCGGATGCGATGAGGCTGGTCGAGGATGCCTGGCCGGTCCTGTGGTTGCCGCAGCCGTGATCCTTCCACCGGGAATACGCTTGCCGGGCCTCAATGATTCAAAACAGCTCACTGAATTGCAACGAGACAAACTGCGTCCGCTCATCGAAAAGGGAGCGATAGCATGGTGTGTTGCACAAGCCACTGTAGAAGAGATCGACCGCATCAACATTCTGAACGCCTCCTTCCTGGCCATGCATCGAGCGATCGAAGGCCTGCGATCAACGCCGGACCTGTTGCTCATCGATGGCAACCGCTTCACGCCCTTCTTCGGCATTGCACATCATTGCGTGATCCAAGGAGACGGAAAATTCCGAAGTATCGCAGCAGCCAGTGTGTTGGCAAAAACGCACCGCGATGACCTGATGCGCTCCTTGCACACCGAGCAACCGAGCTTCAATTGGGCCGTGAACAAGGGCTACCCCACGCTGGCGCATCGCCGCGCAATTGCCATGCACGGACCAACGGCTCACCATCGGCTCAGCTTCACGTTGCGGCCAGAAGAAGTTTGACTTTCCCGCCAGTCCACAAGGACTTGTGCGCAGGTCGTTGTCCTATCCGTTCCACTTGGTCAAGCCTTCTGTGACCTTTGAGCATCAACATGCGTCGCGCGGTCATCGTTCTCTTATTGCTCACCATCCTCGGAGGCATCGCGTGGTGGCTTTTGAAATGGGATGGTGGAACCGTGGTCACGGCCGACGCATGGGCTCGGTTGCCGGTAAACACTGCCGTGGTTGTGGAGGTGGACGATCCACTCGCGAGCTGGGAGCGGTTCACCAGCACATCACAGTGGTGGACCACATGGGAAGGCTCGCCCGGCTGTGCTGCACTGGATGCCCTTGTTGGTCGTGCAAGGGAAGCCGCGGATACGGATGTTCTGCTGAAAAAAGCGATGAGCGCATCATCTGTGCTGGTATCATTCAGCTTTGTGGACGATCACATGGAAAGCCTGCTTGTTTGGTCTTTTCCCGCAGAAGGGATCACGATGGAAAAGCTCGGCCCTGTGTTCCGCTGCGACATGGGCAGAACATCCAAACTGTGGAGTGATGGCCGGATAAGCACGTTGGGATCTGACGGCACCGTGGCAATGCACATCGGCTATTCGGATGGTTTGCTTTTCATCAGCGATAGCCCGGGTGCTGTAGATGGCGCTTTGCTCGAAGCCCCTCGAAAGTCCACGTTAGCGAACGATAGCATATTCCAACTCGCTCGTGCATCACTCGGTGCCGGTAGCGATGCGCATGTACTTCTTCACACCGAACGTGCTCAGCGCCTTCTCACGGCTTGGTTACGGCCTGAGGCAATTACGGCCTTGAATGGAACTTCAGGCTGGGTTGCGTTGGACGCTCGCCTACGACCAGAGGCCTTCCTTTTCAGCGGACTCCTTTTCAACTCCAGCACAACATCCATTTTGGCAGCCGCTCAAGAACAGGGGGTCGAGCGAATGGGTATCTGGCGCGTGTTGCATCCTGGGGTCCAAAGCATGCTGCAAGTGGGCATCTCGGACCCCATGCGTTATTGTACGTCCATAATTGGTGAAGCCCCGAACGAGCAACTCTTCGAAGCATATGGTTCATGGGTACACGGACCGATCGGCGTCGCGAAGAGGGCAAGCATTTCCGATTCCACACGCATGGAGTGGGCGATCATGCAGGCTGAAGATCCGCTGCTTGCGAAAGAGGCATTGGAAGCCCGTTGTGCGGGTTGCGACACACTCTCCTACCGCAATATCCGGATGATGCGCAGTGCGGATACATCAGCACTGGCGGCCATTTGGGGACCTCTCTTCGATGGATTTGAGCGACCGTGGTGGTGCGTGCTCAATGACAAGGTGGTATTCGCCGACCAGCTGAACGCCATACGCCTGAGCATCGATGCATGGACCGATGGATACTCACTTGCACAAGACTCGCGAACGAGTGGTTTCTTCCAGCAATACGCGACAGAGGCAGGCTTCACTTGGTGGAGCGATGCGGCTGAGGGGCTTCGCTCATTTCGAGAGGATATGAAACCTGCGGGTGCCCGGATCCTGCTGGATCATCAGAACGCATGGGATCACCTCGGCGGATGCCTGTTGCAAGTGACCCCCGAAGAGCAGGGCAGGTTCCAGATCACCGCGTGCCTCGCGACTGTTGGCTCCATCGCCAACCAGGTCGCCCACCGAAACGATACGACAACGACCACACAGAACGACGGCGCCATGTGGTCCGTTTCGTTGGGAACGCCCGCTCAATGCGGCCCTTGGCTGCTCACTGATCACCTGAGCCGCACGAAACAGATCCTGGTACAGGACACGAAGAACCGCATTGCCCTGATCTCGTGCACGGGGAAGTTGATGTGGCAACGCGAACTCGATGGTCCGATCCTGGGCGGCGTCCATCAAGTGGACAAGTTCAAGAACGGTAAATTGCAAATGCTCTTCAACACGGCGGAGCGCATGTACGTGATCGATCGCAATGGCAAGGATGTGGAGCGCTTCCCTATCCGTCTTCCAGAGCGTGCCAGCGCACCGCTCAATGTGTTCGATTACGAAAACAAGAAAGAATACCGCGTGCTCGTTCC
>JANNYL010000544.1:0-6054 GCA_031410075.1 Flavobacteriales bacterium | reverse complement strand
GTCATGAACTTCTCCATCACCTTCTGGGTAACACCGCTACTGCTGAACCCCCCATCATGGAAGAGGTTCTGCATGGTAACGTATCGTGTAAGATCACTGAAGAGGGTAATGCAATAGTTCGCGCAGGCTTCTGCCGATGCATTTCCCAATGGACTCATCTCTTCCGCAAAACCATAGAACCCGCCGAATCCTTTGATGCCGCTGCCCGCGGTGGTCAAGGTTGGGCTTTGGCTCACCGTATTCACGCGAACCTTTTGGCTTTGTCCCAAGTGATAGCCCCATGAGCGGGCGATACTTTCCAGCAAGGCCTTGGCATCTGCCATGTCACCGTAACCAGGAAATGTGCGTTGCGCGGCGATGTAGCTGAGTGCTACAACGCTCCCCCATTCCGCCAAAGCCTCTTTCTTGTGGGCTGCCTGTAGCATACGGTGCAAACTCATGGCGCTGATGTCCAAGGTCTGTTTGTACCACTCGTAGTTCAGGTCGTCATACGCCTTACCCTTTCTTACGTTAGGGCTCATACCGATGGAATGAAGCACGAAATCAACCTTGCCACCCAGCTTCTCCTGACCTTCGGTAAAGAGTTTTTCGAGGTCCTCATCCTTGGTGGCATCGGCACCGATGATCGGAGCATTTATAGCCTCGGCCAGCTTGTTGATCTCGCCCATGCGCATAGCTACCGGCGCGTTGGTGAGCACTATGGATGCACCTTCTGCGTGCGCTAGTTCCGCGACTTTCCATGCAATGCTTTGATCGTTCAATGCACCGCTGATAATGCCGCGCTTTCCTTTCAATAGTCCGTGGGCCATGGTTGGTTCTGGTTGGTAGCCCCACTTCGGAGCAGGGCCGAAAGTAACAGTGCCAGTGTTTGAGAACGCTGCCCAAAAGTTCAGGCTGGCCATTCACATGCCGCGCACCAGCACGTCTGCGATACTTGCCTGATGAAGCGGAAAAAGCTGCTTCGAATTGCGAAAATGCGCCATACGCAGTGCGTACTTTCACCGGCGTTTGGAAGCAAAAGTCACCATTGATAGCAAGGCCCGCGATCGTATGCGCCTTCGCTCATTGCGCTATTCTATAGCGTTCACAGGGCCCTTATTGGCCTGTTGGGGACTCTCTTCCACCGGTTTCGCCTGCTGGGCCCTCCCCTTTTATGCCTTCGTGTTGATACCGCTTGTGGAATTATTCGTACGGCCGTCCCATGTGCTGCTCAGCGAAGAGGAAGAACGCGCGGCTCTCGCTGAACCGCTGTATGATGTTCTGCTTATTCTATTCGTGCCGATCCAATGGGGCCTGTTGGTGTACTTCCTGTTCAATATCACCGATCCAGCATTAAGCAACTGGGACCTTGGTGGGCGGATAACTTCCATGGGATTGATGTGCGGTGTTTATGGCATCAATATCGCTCACGAGTTGGGTCACCGGTCCACGCGTTGGGAACGAAACCTTGCTCGATGCCTTCTCCTCTCCTCTTTGTATATGCATTTCATCATCGAACACAACCGCGGGCATCACCGTCATGTGGGAACGCCAGAGGATCCTGCTTCCGCGAGGTTTGGCGAAAACATCTATTTCTTCTGGTTACGGACACTGACCTTTAGTTTCCTGAGTGCTTGGAGGATCGAAAAGGAGCGAATGCGAAAGGAGAAAAAGGCGGTCTATGGGGTCCACAACGAGATGATCCGGTCTTTGGTGATCGAGATAGGGTTGATCACGGCTATCGTACTGATCTTCGGGGCGAAAGCATCGCTATGCTTTTTAGGCGCGGCGGGCATTGGTATTTTGCTCCTTGAAACCGTGAATTACATCGAACACTACGGATTAGGACGCATGCGTAACGAGCGCGGGAACTATGGCCGCGTTCAGCCGGTACACAGTTGGAACAGTGATCATTTGTTGGGCCGTTTGATGCTCTTTGAGCTTACCCGCCATAGCGATCACCACTATATGGCCAGCCGCAAGTATCAAGTGTTGAGAAGTGATATCCAAGGCCCACAGCTCCCCACGGGTTATCCGGGCATGATGATCCTGAGTCTTTTTCCAGCGCTGTGGTTCCGTTTGATGGATCCTTTGATCAAGCGTTTGGCAGAGAGCCACTCCGCGCTCACCTTTGCGGGCAATAGAAAAACTCGGATCACATTGTGATCCAACGTTCAGCGAATGCCCGATCGACCTATGTCCGATAGCTCCATGGAAGACCGATTGCTCACAAGCGATCTGCTGAAGTTGGTGCAGGACATGACCTTGCGTTTTGGACCAAAACGCAGGGAATTGCTTTCCGCTCGCTCGCTGCGAACAGCCCAATTCCGTGCGGGGCACATAGATCGACTGGAAGAAACCGCGCACATCAGGCAAGCCGTCTGGCGCGTGGACCCCGTGCCGATGGAACTGCTGGAGCGCCGGGTTGAATTATTAGGGGGATGCTCCCGACAAGAGATCATTCAGGGGCTGAATTCCGGAGCAAAAAGCTATGTGGCTGACTTGTGGAACATGAACCCTACGGATCCGGCGAATGTCCTGCGTGCTCATAAGAACTTGGAAGGTGCCATCGACAGTCATTTGCATTATGTGGACGAGAAGGGTGATCGTATACGTGTAAGCCCTACTTCCACCACCCGCATTTTCATGGTGCCTCGGCCTCTGCATGTTACCGAATCATCCGTACGTAGTGGCGGTGAAGCAGTACCTGCGAGTTTCTTCGACTTGGCGGTTTATGCCAACTACAACGCTGTGAAATTGCGTGTGAGACAGGCTGGTGCCTACCTGTATTTGCGCGGCGTTCACAGCCATCAAGAAGCACGACTGTGGCGGACGCTTTTCGAGCATGTTGAAGAGCACCTTTCGTTGCCACGTGGAACGTTTCGGGCAACGGTGATCATGGATTCACTCTCGGCGGTTCTGGAAGCGGATGAGATCCTCTTCGAGCTTAGTCATCATAGTGCGGGCCTCTCGCTCGATCCGCAAGCCTATGCCGCCGAACACATCGCACTTTTCAGTACACCACAAACACCGGTGATGCCCGATCGCGAGCGGATCGGACTCAACGAAGAGTTCCTTCGGGCGGTGAGCCTGATGACCATCGCCGTTTGCCATAAACGACAAGCGCACGCCATTGGCGCGCCTTCCTTCATTCTCCCGCCCGATGAGAAAGGAAAAACCAGATCCGGTTGGCTGGATATGATCGCCGATAAGGAGCGGGAGGCAATAGACGGACATGATGGCACCATTGTAGGCCACCCTGGCTTGGTGAACCCGGCCATGATGGAATTCAACAAGAGCATGCCGAAATCGCACCAGATGTACTTTGAACGATCGGACGATATTCCGGTTGCGCGATTCGTGAAACGTCCGGAAGGGCCATTGACCACGGATAGTGTGATGGGTGCGGTACGAACGGTGTTGGGGGCGTTGGTGCACCGGGAACAAGGCCGCGTGGTAGTTGAGCAAGGTGGCCGATTGCATGATCGGTCTTCGGTCCGACTGAGCACATTGCTGCTTTGGTCTTGGACCCGCAGCACCCATGGAGTGGTCACCGATACAGGGCTCGAGATCCATGACGAAGTGATCTCATACCTCATCAAGAAGGAAGCGACGAAGCTCTTCGGAAAATCAGAACCGGCTGTCAAAGAGGCAAGCAACCGCGCGGTTGCTACACTTACAGCTGTTGTACACTCAAATGAACTTCCGGCCGACCTGCTTGGCTGAAATGCTCCCTATGTGGATCCGATGCGCTGAACGATTACCTGACGACGGCCAGCGCGTATTGGCTTGGCTACCGAACAATATTGTCCACCTCCCAGGAATGACCGGCGCTTCGGAAATTCGAAATACAGTTGTATTGCGCTTTTCCGAGAACTTCTTCACGAAGAACCCAAGCAAGACCGGCAAGGCCAAGAGCCCCCATTTCTGGATGGGAGAAGGAAGCAGTAACCACTTTTTTGAGGAGGTAAGCCATTGGATGGCTATGCCCGAAGCACCCGCTGAGTAACGAATAGCAGGGGTGCTCACTTCTGCTTTGAAAAGCACAGTAGAAGCAGAAAGCCATCCGCAATGCGAAGGGCTTTCCAAGATCTTATGGGTGGATCACTTCTGCTCCTGAGGCGGAGGTAGCGGACTAACACCTAATAGCTCGATATCGAAGATCAGCGCACTGTATGGCGGGATCGTCTCGCCGGATCCTTGTGCGCCATAGGCCAGGTTCTGAGGAATGTAAAGCTTGTACTTGCTTCCAACAGGCATCAACTGAAGAGCCTCGGTCCATCCAGGAATGAAACCGGTGACAGGGTATGTTACGGGCTGGCCACTTGTGTAACTGCTCTGGAATTCTTTGCCGTCGAGAAATGTGCCGCGGTAGTGTATCGTGACCTGTTCATTGAGCGTGGGCTTCGGGCCCGTACCCTGTGTGATCACTTCGTACTGCAGGCCCGTGCTTGTTGTGCTCACGCCCGGCTTTTTCCCATTGGCGGTCAACCATTCTTCCGCCTTACGCATGTTCGCCTCACCAACAGCTTGTTGTTTAGCCATGCTCTTTTTCTGCGCTTCGATCATATAGGCCTGAACCACTGCGCGGGTCTTCTCAGTGCTCATGCGTTCTGTGCTGTCCAAGCCATCCCGAATACCCATGGCTACTGCATCAATGTTCAGGGAGTCCAACCCACCTTGTTTCATGTTATGACCAATGTCCGTACCGATGCCATAGCTCACCGAATCAATAGTGGTTTTCAGCGCAGCACCCTGACCTTTTTGCCCAGCTACCTGGTCTGTACATGCACTGATCAACAAGGCTACACTGGCTGAAATAAGGAGTCGAACGTTCATTGGGTTTGTTTTGTAAGGGGCGCGAAGATAGAATTGTACGTGTTCTGTGCCGGATCCAATTGAGCCCGCTATCATGCGATCAACGATCGTTAACGTAGGCCTGAGCTCTGCTTTGGCCCGAGGATGACGCTCAATTTCCGTTGAAACCGATTGAATCGCCCCAGATCACTATGATAGCCTTTGGGGAAGGTGATCATTTCCCTCTCCACCTCGCTGGGTATCAGTGAATACAACCGCAGGGCGCTCTCATACGGAACCACCGGATCTCTCTTGCCATGAAAAATATACACCGGGCATTTCACCCGCCGAATGGCCTTATCATTTCGGAATGGATAGCGCAGAAGCAAGCGGTATGGGAGCAAGAAGAATTGATGTCGCGCTGGATCGTAGAGGTTGGCGAACGGCGATTCCAAGATCAATGCTCGCGGATCGTTCTGCGCAGCAACGGGAACAGCAAAGCCCGATCCAAGCGAACGACCATACACCACGATCCGGTCCTCCGATTCAGAGCCACATAGCCAAGTGTACCACGCTTGGGCATCTCTATGCAGCGCTTCATCACTCAATTTGCCGCGACTCTTGCCGTAACCCCGGTAATCTACCAGTACAACATTCCAATTCAGCTTGGTAAAACGTGCGGCTCTCTTGCCCCATCGCCGGAGGCTGCCCGTATTGCCATGGTAGTAGAGCACAGTGCCAAGGGCCTTATCGACCCCGAACCGCAATGCATGCAACTCAACACCTTTTTCTGGCCTGAGCCATTCCTCCGTGAACGGTTGGGTGAACGTGAACTGATACGTTTTCGGGAGTCTGAAACGCACGAAGACCAACCGGTCCTGGATCAGCCAATAGATAAAGCAGACCAGCACATAAAGCAGCAGCAGTAAAAACAGCAGCAGAGAGATGAAGGCGAACACGTTGTAAAAATACCGGGGTATGCGTGGAGATGCCTGATTTGGAGTAAGACGGCACCAGAAAGTCACTTCCCAGCACCTGCAGAAGCGAAAATGGATCCAGACCCGTGGGTTCTTCCGAAAGAAAACCAGTATCGCAAGTCAGGACTGGTGGGCACTTCGCGACCTCATCGCACATCTCTGGTGTATACCCATTGATCACCTTCGCTCAAAGTCGCATTGTACTTGTAGCTATCCACGTCATAGTGTTTCAGTTCATCTGGTTCCTGCAGCCGATGGTCAACGATCCATCGGCACATACGGCCGCGCTGGCGATTTGCGA
>JANNYL010000543.1:0-3160 GCA_031410075.1 Flavobacteriales bacterium | reverse complement strand
AGGGCACGTCGGGTATCTTGATCTCCTCGCGCATGATCACACGCATTTCCGGCACGCCACCGTTGCGACTCGTGAGCACTTTCACCTGTGTACCAGCCTGTCCCTTCAACATCTTGCTGACGTCTTCGGTTAGAAGGCCCTTCACAGGACGCCCGTCCACCTCGATGATCGCGTCACCGGCACGGATACCGCTCTTCAGTGCAGGGGATCCCTCGTAGGGTTCGCTCACCGAGATGCCTCCGTCTTTCACCCGGATCAACGCGCCAATGCCGCCGTATTGCCCGGTGGTCTGGAAGCGATAGTCTTCCATATCCGTTTCGGCAATGAACTGGGTGTATGGATCCAGGCTCTCCAACATCGCGTCGATCCCCACCGTCATCAATTCACCGGGATTCGTCTCATCCACATAGTAGATGTTCAGCTCCTTGTAGAGCTCGTTGAAGATCTCCAGGTTCTTACCGATCTCAAAGTAGTTGTCGCCGGCAGCGAGGCCAACACCTGCACCGGTGGCAATGATGCCAGCGAAGGCGAACGACTTCCAATAGTTGCGGAGCATGTTCATGTTAAGAGGAATTCAGGGAACGGGATCGTAGCCGTGACCGCCCCACGGATGGCAAGATAGAAAGCGCTTCAGGGTGAGCCGACCGCCGCGCCAAGCACCGTGTTTCCGCAAGGCATCAATGCCGTACGCGCTGCAGCTTGGCGTGAAGCGGCACGCGCCAGGGAGCAGCGGCGACAACGTGTATTGGTAGATGCGCACGAGGCCTATGAGGAGTTTGGCGATCACGATGGCATTGGCTTGTCCGTGGCGTTCGGCAGGTACTTGTTCAACCAACGAGCCATGAGCAAAGAAAGTTTGGCGCGCACCTCCGCAAAGGCCAAGGTTTGTGAAGATTGATAGATCAGCAACCAAGCACATTGTTTGTCGGCCACGCGCAATGCAGCGTACCACTGCTCTTTGTCCTGCCGGTAGGCTTCGCGTACGAGGCGTCGAATACGGTTGCGATCATTCGCCAGGCGCACATGTCTCTTCGGCACTGCGAAGGCGATCTGTGCTGGCGACGTGGTATCGATCTTCGTGATCAGGCCTACCAGCCGGAAGGGGGCTTCGTTAAGAGCGGATCCTTGTTTGACCACCGCGTTGAACGCATCGCGACCTGTGAGCCGCTCATGTTTGCGGAAAGTAGATCGTGGTGATGAGGTCGTCACCTTTTCCAAGGCAGGAAAGTGCTGGAGCGTTCTGGGGATGACCAGCGGGTGGTCTATTTCTTTTTGGCCTCCTTCGCGGCCTTCTTCAGGTACAGTTCGATCGCACCTGTCATGCTGGGGGCCTCGGGCATCGGAGCTTCGATGTCCAATCTGAACCCAGCATCCTTCACCGCCTTCGCAGTTGTTGGCCCGAACGCGGCCATGACTGTACCGTTCTGTTTGAATTTGGGGAAGTTCTTACGCAGGCTTTCGATACCACCGGGGCTGAAGAATACGAGCATGTCGTGGGTCAACGCCTTCATGTCGCTCAGGTCGCTGGCAACTGTTTTGTAGAACACCGCATTGGTGTATTTCACAGCAGCTTTGTCAAGTAGTACTGGGATCTCCTGCTTCTGGATGTCACTACAAGGCACCAGGTATTTCTCGTCCTTGTGCTTCTTGATCACGTCCATCAGGTCACTGAAACTCTGCTTGCCGATGAACACTTTCCGCTTGCGGTACACGATGTATTTCTGCACGTAGTAAGCAACGCTTTCACTCACGCAGAAATACTTCATGCTCTCCGGCACAGTGAGGCGCAGTTCCTTGCACATGCGAAAGAAATGGTCTACTGAATTGCGGCTGGTAAGCACAATGGCCGAGTGCTCCAGGATGTTGATCCGTTCTTGCCTGAAATCCTGTCCGTTCACCGCTTCGATCTTGATGAAGGGACGGAAGTCGATCTTCAGGCTGAACTTCTTTGACAGATCGACATACGGATTCTTGTCGTCTGTTGGCTCAGGCTGCGAAACGAGGATGGTCTTGATCTTCAAGGCCGCTTCGACTTAATGGGTGAGGGAAGGTATCGTGACAGTGGAACGCAACTGCTGGAGCAGAAGTGCGACCGGCAAAATTTCAAGCGCGCAAAGGTAGATGAAAATGTAACGGACCGGTACCCCTTCACCCAACCCCACCAGGGCCGCCCGCACCCATCGGAAGAGTGTAGCCAAGGACAGGATGCCTAGCCCCAAAATGATCAGCCAGTCGCGCCAAGCCAGTTGATGCGGAAAGGCTACCATGCTCGTGATCGGTAAAAGCAACAGGCCAGCAACAACATGGAAGACGAGCAAAGTGTAGAGGTATTCGGTAAGCCCACCATCCCCTTGGAAAACAGTTCCAGTGAGCCGGACAAGTAATACTTGCAGAAGCACTACTCCTAGCCCGATCCCGAAAAACCGCGCCCACAAAGCTGACCCACCCGTAGCGCCCCCATGAAGGACCGCCACCTGGCTGGCGAACAAGGCAAAAAGGGCACAAGCCACAATCACCAATCCAACCAATGTGCGGTCCTGAATGTCCAATTCGTCACGTAGGCTTTGCCTGCCCAGCCGATCGGTGAGGAAGGAACGCCGAAGTAGTGCCCACTTACGAGGCGATACCAGATTGACCCAGCCCATAGCGCCAAATGCAAAGAGCAGTACGATGACCACCCAGTTGGCGGCAAGTGGGTCCGTTGCGCGAAGGCTGTCCATCTTAAAGTTGCAAAGTTGGATCGGCGTGTTGGAACCCGGCGCCGTCTCCCAACCTACTTTTGCACCCCCTCTTCAACAGAGAAATTTCCTACCAGATGAGCATCACCAAGACCGCGCCAGCTCAAAAGAGCTCCGCCACGGACCAGTTCCAAGCCCACGACCACTATCTAGTGGATGAGCTTTTGACAGAGGAGCACAAGCTGATCCGCGACACCGCGCGAAAGCATGTTAGCAAGCACCTGAAGCCCATCATTGAAGAAGCGTTCGAAAAGGAACTCTTCCATCCGGAGATCATTCCTGGGCTGGCGGAGATCGGTGCGTTCGGCCCCATGGTGCCCGTGGAATACGGTGGCATGGGTCTCGACCAGATCAGCTACGGATTGATCATGCAGGAGATCGAACGGGTGGATAGCGGACTTCGCAGCCTCTGCAGTGTGCAG
>JANNYL010000542.1:0-2494 GCA_031410075.1 Flavobacteriales bacterium | reverse complement strand
GCCACCTACCTGTGGACGCCGAACACCTACCTGAATTTCGCCAACATCGCGAACCCATTGGCGAGCGGTGTGAACGTGGCCAGCCAAGCCTACACGGTGACCGCGACCAACCCCTCGGGTTGCGCGAGCACCGGCACAGTGACCCTGACCACCTCTTCAGCGATCACAGCCGCAACGATCAGCGGAACACTGAGTTTCTGCGCGGGCGGCAGCACCACGTTAACGGCCGTTCCTACGGATGGCGCTGGTCCCTTCACCTACCTGTGGAGCCCCAATGGCGAAACCACTGTGTCCATCTCAGCGAACGCTGGGGGCAGTTATAGCTGCCAGGTAACGGACGGTTGCGGCAATCCTGCTGTAACGGCTGGACCTGTCACAGTGGTGGCGAACCCACTGCCCACAGTTGTGGTGGCCCCCACCAGCAGCAACTACTGCACAGGTTACCCAGTCGTCGCGTTGGCCGCCTCTGGTGCCGACACCTATGCTTGGTTGCCTATTACGGGCCTGAATGCCACCAATGTGGCGAACGTGAACGCCAGCCCGGCCACCACCACCACCTACACGGTTACGGGTACGATAACGGCAACAGGCTGCACGAACACAGCTACCAGCGCCATCACGGTGCTCGGTGCTGCACCAGTGATCACGAGCACGACCTCGGTTAGCCCGATCTGCCCCGGCAGCACCTCGCAGTTGCAGGTGAACTTGCCTTCTGCGCCTGCTATTTGCACGGCATCAGCCACCACCGCGGGTTGCACAGGGGACGAATTCCTCAGCAATGTGCTGTTCGGTACGATCAACAACACCTCTGGTTGCACCTACGGCACCCCGCTTTTCAGTTACAACGACTTCACCGCACAATCCAACGCGGTTACCGCAGGTAGCTCCTTGAGCATCACCGCCACGATCAGCGCCTTCTTCACTGGCGACCAGCTCGCAGCCTTCTTCGACTGGAACCAGGATGGTGATTTCAGCGATCCAGGTGAGTCGTTCATCCTTGGCACCACGGTAACCGGTGCCAACACTTGGCCTGTGACAGTACCTGTTGGTGCTACCAATGGCAGCACCCGTATGCGTGTGCGCCTGAACTTCAACGCTGTGCCCCCTGCTTGCGGCACCACCGCCTTCGGTGAAGTGGAAGACTACACAGTAGTTGTTTCCGGTGGTGTGAACGCATTCACCTACTTGTGGAACAACGCTGGCACACTCACCAGCGCGACTATCGCGAACCCTGTGGCCACACCTATTGCTGGTGTTACGAACTACACGGTGGATGTTACGAGCGGAGCCGGTTGCACCACGCAAGGAAGCGTAACGGTGAACTGGTTGACCACGGACACAGACGGTGATGGCACCGTTGATTGCCTTGATGGTTGCCCTGCTGATCCATTGAAGATCGCTCCTGGCATCTGCGGTTGCGGAGTTAGCGACGTGGACACCGATGGTGACCTCACAGCTGACTGCCTCGACGGCTGCCCTGCTGATCCATTGAAGATCGCTGCCGGCGACTGCGGTTGCGGCGTAGCTGATGTGGCTGCCACCTACTATGCGGATACGGACGGAGACGGCTTTGGTGCTGGTCCTGCTATTCCTGGCTTCACCTGCATTGTGCTCGGTGTAACCAACAACACAGACCTCTGCCCTACTGATGCTGCCAAACAGGCCCCTGGCCAGTGCGGTTGCGGCGTAGCTGATACCGACACCGATGGTGACGGCACGGCTGACTGCATCGATGGTTGCCCACTCGATCCGAACAAGATCGTTGCCGGCATCTGCGGTTGCGGCGTTGCTGACACGGATACGGATCTGGACGGCACGGCTGACTGTATCGACGGTTGCCCTGCTGACCCATTGAAGATCGCGGCTGGTGCTTGCGGCTGCGGTGTGGCTGATGTGGCAGCGACCTACTACGCTGATACGGATGGTGATGGCTTTGGTGCGGGTCCCGCAATTCCCGGATTCACCTGCATCGTGCTCGGGGTAACCAACAACACCGACCTCTGCCCTACTGATGCTGCCAAACAGGCCCCTGGCCAATGCGGTTGCGGCGTGGCTGATACGGACACCGATGGTGACCTCACTGCTGATTGCAACGATGCTTGCCCGACCGATCCATTGAAGATCCTCGCTGGCCTCTGCGGTTGCGGAGTACCTGAAGGAACCTGCCAGGATTGTTTGGGAGTGCCTTCTGGCCCTGCCCAGCCCGGTACAGGCTGCGATGACAACGACGTGTGTACGATCAACGACCTGTGGAGCCCACTGTGTGTATGCACTGGAACGTTCCAGGACACGGACGGTGACCTTACCTGCGACGCGAACGACGGTTGCCCACTTGATCCATTGAAGATCGCTGCCGGTATCTGCGGTTGCGGCGTAGCTGATACGGACACCGATGGTGACCTCACAGCGGATTGCCTCGACGGTTGCCCACTCGATCCGAACAAGATCGCCGCTGGCCAATTCGGTTGAGGCGTGACAGAGACGGACACCGATG
>JANNYL010000541.1:0-11617 GCA_031410075.1 Flavobacteriales bacterium | reverse complement strand
TGTTGTAGTCGTTGTTCAACACACGAATGGCGTCCTGCACTTGGTCATCGCTGATATTCTCGACCCCCCCTTCGTGAATGATGTGGAAGACCACCGGTAGCACGTATGCACTGCCACCGCGTGCATCAAAACCCGCTGCGAATTCCTGTGTCTCTTGTTCCAACCGTTGGTCCGCTTGCTCGATCTCGAGCACACGCTCAGGATGCCCCTGCAGGAAACGATCCAGGTGCTGCAAGCCATGGGTCGAACACGTGAACGGTACCTCTTGGGCAACGCTTACCTGCACAGCAATAGCAGAAATAAGTACAGGTAGGAGCAACTTGAAATTCATGTGCGACAAGGGGTTCTGGAACTAAGGACGCCGAAGGTAGGGCGATTGTTCACGCACTGCCCATCCCAAAAGGCACCTCTCAGCCTGCATCCTTGGGTTCCAAGGAAAGAAGACCCGGGCGACCAATTGGCATAAATGCCCGATGAGGATGGTTAGACCCGATCCAATGCCTGCTTCAGATCTTCGACGAGGTCCTCGCTGTCTTCCAAACCAACGCTCAAGCGGATCAGTGTATCGGCCAAGCCATTGCGCATCCGCTCTTCCCGCGGAATGCTGGCGTGCGTCATGCTCGCGGGATGTCCCAAGAGGCTTTCCACACCACCGAGACTTTCAGCCAAAGCAAAGAGTTCAGTACCGGCCAGCACTTTCAAGGCATCCTCCATGCGATCGCCCTTCAGCGTAAAGCTCATCATGCCCCCAAAGCCCCGCATTTGTCTGGCCGCTACCGCATGGTTCACATGCGTGGGCAGGCCAGGCCAATAAAGCTTGTCCACCTTGGGATGCTTTGAGAGGAATTCAGCAACGACCTTTCCGTTCTCACCGTGCCGTTGCATCCGCAAGTGCAAGGTCTTCAAGCCTCGCAGCACCAAGAAACAATCCTGCGGACCAGGAGTGGCACCGCTGCTGTTCTGAATGAAAGCCAGTCGTTCTGCCAGCGCATCATCCTTCACGACCAACGCACCCATCACCACGTCGCTATGGCCGCCGAGGTATTTGGTAACACTGTGCATCACGATGTGTGCCCCCAGGTCCAACGGGGTTTGCAAATACGGTGATGCGAAGGTGTTGTCCACACCGAGCCAGCAGTTGTGCTTCTTGGCCAGCTCGGCCATGGCCGCGATGTCGATGATCTTCAGCAGCGGGTTTGTGGGCGTTTCCACCCAGATCAATCGTGTGTTCGATGTGATCGCTGAAGCCACGTTCGCGGGATCGCTCATGTTCACGAACTTGAACTTCACGCCGAACCCTTCGTAGATCTTGGTGAACAGGCGGTACGTTCCGCCATAGAGGTCGTCCGTACTCACAACCTCGTCACCGGGCTTGAGCAATTTCACAATGGCATCGATGCTCGCCATACCGCTGGAAAAGCACAAGCCGTGCGTTCCGTTCTCCAACGCGGCCAGCGCCTTTTGCAGTGCCGTGCGCGTTGGGTTGTGCGTGCGGCTGTACTCATAGCCTTTGTGGTCGCCCGGTGCCGCCTGCACATAAGTGCTGGTCTGGTAGATGGGCGTCATGATGGCCCCGGTGGTGGGGTCCGGTTCCACGCCGGCGTGGATGGCTTTGGTGCCGAAGCGCATGAGAGGTGTGTTTTACGAAGCGGCGAAAGTAGAGGGCGGCAAGCCCCAAGCTGCAAGCCCCAAGCTAAAAGCTGCAATGCGCTATGCCTTAACTGCAGTCCTTTTCACCCATCGCGGCCCAACCAAGGCACCTGCCAACAGGTAGATGTAATACGTGATCACCCGCCAGAGCAAGGCAACAAGCACGAGAGAAGCGCCAACCGGAAGCAGGTCTGCCATGAAGCCGGTAAAGGCGAACTCCGCAGCCCCGCTCGCACCGGGTGTCGGGCTGATGAGCAGAACTATCCACATCACCAACTGGCGGGCGTACATCAACAAATGATCGCTGACCGGAAAGAAAGCGGCTGCCAGGAAGTTCAGCACGAGGAAACGAGATCCCCAGGAGCACCAGGTCGCACCGATCGCCTTCAGCCAGAAACCGGCAGGCTTGGCTTTCAGTTCAGCACTGGCACTGATGAGATCATCACCAGCATCCGCTGCACGCGGGCGGAAGCGCCGCACCCACCGATGTTTGAAGAGGCTCACCAGTAACAGTTTGATGGCGCGCGGCCGAAAGAACACACTGTAGAAGATCCCCAACTTCATTACCGCGATAACGGCGTAACCCAACCAGAACAAGGCTTGCACCGGCAGGCCCCACAGTGCATTGTCGAGTTGGGCCGGGAAAAGGCGATCCAACCCTACACCGAACAAGACCAGCGGCGCGAAGAGCAAGAAGAAAAGTTCATCGAGCATCACGGTAGCCAACGCAAGTGCAGCACTTCGACCGAGGCCAAGACCTTCCTTGGACATCACATAAACCGCGATGCTGGTGCCCCCTATAAAAGCTGGAGCCACAGCGTTACTGAACTCCCACAACATGGTTACCTCGAAGCTCTGCCGCCAAGTGAACGCCCCGCCCGAAAGCACACGCAAACGCAGGACATAGCCAACATCGCGCATCGCGTTCGCAAGCAGCGCGAAGAGCAACATCCAGCCGCCGTAAGTGACCAACCGAGTGTTCGACAAACGCTCTTTGCCAGTTATCGCTTTATAGTCGCCAGCATCAGCAGGCAAGAATTCCGCCGCATTATCGAGATCGGCTTTCCCGTCACCATCTTGATCCACCCAGATCAGATCACCGGCACCCATTTGGGTATGCTCGAACGTGGTTTTTCGGAACTCGCTCCAGAGCGAAGCGCACACGGTGCCTACACCGATCACCATGGGCAACAAGAGCCTCCACCAACGAAAGCTGTTGCGCATCTCGCGCTGGCCTTCCTTTTCCGCTTCGTTCGTTGCTTCTACATTCACAGCCGTACTTCCCCCGAGCTTCGGAAGCGTCGCAAGGTATCTGTCATCACGTGCATGCATAACCGCACCCTCGCCCTCCTTGCGCTCTTCGTGGTCAACCTGATCTACGGGGTGAATTATGTGGTGGCCAAAGGATTGATGCCCGGCGTTATTGGCCCTTCCGGCTTCATCTTGTTAAGGGTACTCGGGGCAGTGATGCTTTTCTGGCTGGTGCGTTTGTTGAACCCCGAGCCTGTCCGCAAAGAAGACGCGCTGCGCTTTTTGCTCTGTGCCGTATTCGGTGTGGCACTCAACCAACTCATGTTCTTCCATGGCCTGATGCGCACATCCCCCATTCATGCGAGCATCATCATGGTGGCCACACCCATTCTGGTGCTGGTGATCAGCGGTGTGCTCATCGGTGAACGGATCGGTTGGGGCAAGTTATTGGGTGTGGCGCTAGGGGCGGCTGGTGCGCTCATTCTCATTTTCTACCATAGCGACGAGGATAGCTCAGCAAGCGTACTCGGTGATCTGTTCATTCTCATCAATGCGTGCTCCTTCGGGATCTACCTGGTTATGGTGAAGCCGCTACTTCGACGCTACACGGCTGTTACAGTAATGGCTTGGAGCTTTCTTATCGGGTCGCTGCTTGTACTTCCCTTTGGTGCAAGCGAATTATGGGCCGTGCATTGGAACGCGCTTACGGACCCGCAAATAGCGTCGATGGCCTTCGTTGTTGTGATGGTCACGTTCGTGGCATACTTGCTCAACACATGGGCGCTCCGCTTCGTCAATCCTTCCGTAGTAGGCACCTTCATTTATTTGCAACCGGTGTTGGCTACCGCGATCACGTTGTTCACTTCCGGCAAAAACGCCAATGGCCTTGTGCAATGGGTGTGCGCCGCCATGATATTCCTCGGTGTGCATTTGGTGAACAGGGCTGATAGCCAGAGCAACGAGTTACGCTGAACCTCGCGGGGTCTACCTTCACCGACCAAATCACTGATATCCACGTATGCTTCGCTCAATGACCGGCTTTGGCCGTGCTGAAGGTCTCGTATCCCCCAGTTCGGGACCGGGGAAAAAGGTGACCGTTGAAGTGCGCTCGTTGAACAGCAAACAGCTCGATCTGTTCCTCAAGTTGCCGGGCCTGTACCGCGAAAAGGATACCGAGTTGCGTCAATTGCTCACCGAGCAGGTTGTCCGCGGTAAATGCGAGGTCTTTGTTAGCAGCGAACCTGCTCCAGGGACGCAACGATCGAACTTCGATGCCGCCTTGGTCCGCGGTTACTACGACGAACTGAAGTCACTGGTGCAAACCGTTGACCCACATGCACACACCGACCTTATGGGTTTCGTGTTGCGGATGCCAGAAGTGCACAGCGGTGGCCGCGAAGAATTGGACGCGGTGGAATGGGCCGGCGTGAGATCGCTGATCGAAGAAGCGGTGCGTGGCTTTATTTCTTTTCGCGAAAACGAAGGTGCGAAACTTCTCACGGATCTGCGAATGCGTTGTGATCGCATCAGCACGTTGTTGAACGAAGTGGAAGCACAGGACGGCGGCCGTGCAGAGCGCACCCGCGACCGCATCCAGGGGCGGCTGGCCGAACTACAAGCCAAGGTTGACCAGGACCGGTTCGAACAGGAACTGGTCTTCTACTTGGAAAAAATGGACATCAACGAGGAGAAGGTTCGACTGCGTGCGCACTGTTCCTATTTTCTCGAAACGCTGGACCACGAGGAACAACAGGGCCGAAAACTGGGCTTCATCACACAGGAGATGGGTCGCGAGATAAACACACTTGGAAGCAAAGCGAATGATGCCATCATGCAACGAAACGTTGTCCTGATGAAGGATGAGTTGGAGAAGATCAAGGAGCAAGTGCTGAATGTGCTTTGAACCTCCTTCACACCTCTCGCAGATCCCAAGAACCACGATCTTATCAGGCTACTTTAACGTTCGGGTATTACTTCACTTTGCGAACTCCGCTACTTTTCCGCACCTCGTTGATCAAGTAGGCTTGTGACTTCACCAGACGGTAAGTGCATCATTGTTTCCGCACCTTCAGGCGCAGGAAAGACCACGCTTGTGCGCCACTTGTTGATGCAAGAGGCTTCACTGGCGTTCTCCGTAAGTGCGACCAGCCGTGCAAAACGGGACTATGAAGTGGATGGCGTGGACTACTTCTTCCTTGGCGCGGATGAATTCCGCAGGCGTATCGAAGCGGACGAGTTCGTGGAATGGGAAGAGGTGTACCCCGGCCAATTCTATGGCACCTTGAAGCATGAACTGCGCCGGATCTGGAACACCGGTAAACACCCCGTTTTCGATGTGGATGTAGTAGGCGGCCTTGACCTGAAGGAGATCTTCGGACCCAATGCGTTAGCCCTCTTTGTTGCTCCACCTTCCATCAATGCTTTGGAACAACGCTTGCGCAACCGTGGAACCGAAACAGAAGACAGTCTCAAGAAAAGGGTGGCGAAAGCCCATCACGAACTCACTTTCGCGAACCAATTCGATGTCGTGGTCGTGAACGATGATCTTGACCGAGCGTGTTCCGAAGCGTTCCGAAAAGTTTCGGATTTCTTGAACGGCTCTTTAACCAACGCTCCTTCAGCAAGCACCCCATGAATATCGGTTGCCTGTTCGGTTCCTTCGATCCACCGCATGCGGGCCATTTGGCCATTGCCAAGCACATGCTGAAGAGCGCTTCTTTGGATCAAGTATGGTTGGTGGTCACTCCACAGAACCCGTTCAAGCAAGACCGAAAGCTGAGCCCAGAGCAACATCGCTTGGCCATGACCCGCTTGGCACTGCAAGGGGAAACCGGACTGACTGCTAGTGGCTTCGAACTGGATCTGCCCAAGCCGAATTACACTTCGGATACACTTGCGTTCATGCGACAACGCTGGCCACAACATGCGTTCTCGCTGATAATCGGTAGCGACAATCTCGCCACGCTGCATACTTGGAAAGAGCCGAACAGCATACTGGACAATCACCGCGTTCTGGTATATCCCCGCCCGGGTCTCGAGGAGCATTTGGCACAAGCGGATCTGCTTTACCATCCGTCAGTTACCATCGTAAGGGATGCGCCTCTGATGGACACCAGCAGCACCGGAGTGCGTGTTCGCTTGAGGAATTGGAAACCAGTGGAGGATCTGGTGCATCCCACAGTGCTACAGTACATCCGGCAGAACGGGTTGTACGTCTGACCCCTTGGCTTAGCGGCTCGAAACGCCCACCAACTCCTGAACCCCAGTGCGCGCGATCAAGTGGTCACGCAACACGTTCGCTGCCTTCTCAAAGCGTTCTTCGTTGATCACATGTATGTCGCACAACGCGCGATACGGGAGCAGAAAATCGCGGTATGCCGGCATCACATGGTTGTCCCATTGGTAGCGCACATCGGCAGGGCCATAACCGCGCTCGGAAGCATCGCGAGCAAGACGACGTTCCAATTGTACTTCTTCACTGGCTTCCACAAAAACCTTCAGGTCGAATTGATCGCGGACGGCTTCATGATGAAGCACGAACAACCCTTCAACCAGGATCACGGGGGCGGGACGCACTTCCATCCAATTCGGTTCCATGTCCGGTTGGTTGAACGTGTACTCTTTGCGATAAATGGGCTCGCCTTGTACCAAGGAGCGAAGGTCATCGGCCAATAGGTCCAGATCAATTCCCGCAGGAAGATCAAAGTTCACACGGCCGTTGACGTCCTTGGCCTGGCGCTCGATCGGGTGGTAATAATCGTCCTGCGAAACCAAGCAAACCGTACCGGAAGGGAGACGGTCCCGCAGCGCGCGCATCAGGGTGGTTTTGCCCGATCCGCTGCCTCCAGCTATTCCCACGAGGTAGGCGCCGCGATGCATGGGCCGCGAAGATAGAGGAACCAGTGAACGAAGCGCTTCGCCGAATTCGGCTCGCTACGAGATCCAAAGAATTGTGAAAATGGCGACCGAACACAATTTGGCATGGCGGTTGAAAGTTGCATATGCAGGAGCCGCTTACCCCCGGTTCCAACCCTAACAACGAATTCCCATGCTGAACCCCATGAAACGGTACCTGTTCTTGAAGCAAGCGGCCACTCGTCTGATGGTGGCCGGTGATGTACAACGCTATTTGCACGCGCTGCGCTTGATGCACGCGATGCGAAGCCGAGGCACTGCCACGGCATAACGATATCCCTGCTCTGTCGGGGGGCCTGGCCCATGGCCAGGTGGTTTTGGTGAAAGCGCACGGCGGGTTCCAGCCCCGGATGAAACTCCGGGGTTGCACCCGCCGCTGCTTTTATAGGCCCAGCGCGGGATGTGGATCTTTCTTTTCGGGATCGGAACCCAAGCACTTTTTCTCCGTTGAAAGGTCCATGACGAAGAAGGACAAGATAGCCTTCATAAAGAGCAGCAAGCGCAAAACGCATGTGTATAACGACCTGCATCGGTTCAGCGATCAACAACTGAATGATGTGATCCGCGAGATCGTGCAGGGGCTGGTTAGGGAAAGCGAGATCATCGCCAACGCCTATATCAACGGCTACCGTTAGCATATGCACGCCTGAGCAGGCTGCCAGAAGGCTGAAAAGCGACAGGTAACAGAGCCTCCCGACTGGGGGGCTTTGTTACGTTCGGGAATTACGTTCCGGGAGTGACCGACGGTGAATGCCTGTTGCTACCGCTTCCGATCAGGTGGTGGCATCTTCTTCACAGCACCGTTCTCGTAGGTGATCGTCTTCAGCACTTCGCCTTCGGTTCCGTACATCGTCATAACGCCATCCAAGCGGCCCTGTTTGTAGTCCATTTCCTGTATGATGCGAGCACGTTGATCGTACACCACACAGTGACCGTGCGGATCACCGTTCACGAAGCTCTGCTCGCGCATTTTCACACCCGCATCGTCGAAGTAGACCCACGCACCATTCGGGGTGTTGTCCACATACATGCCTTCATTGATGATGGTGCCCGCTCCGTTGTACGCGACCCAACGGCCGTTCTTGCGATTGTCCTTATAGGGACCTTCTTCTTTCAACTGCCCGTTCTCCTGCCAGAACTTCCAAGGTCCGTTCTTCGCATCGTTGGCCCATAAACCCATGTATTCCTCCTTACCAGCGGGTGTCCATCCTTGCCAGGAGCCATCCATTTTCCCCGCCTTGAAATGACCGATGTCCTTTTGCTGGCCATTGGCAAACCAGCTCTTCCATTCGCCTTCGGCAACGCCAGCCAAGTAATTGCCCTCTTGCAATTTCTTGCCGCTCTCGAACCAGGTGGTCCAAACACCATCCTTTTCGCCGGCCTTCCAATTGCCGCGTTTCCAATTCTCTCCACCCAAGTAGTAATACACCCACTCCCCTTCCTGTTTCCCGTTCTCATACAAACCGGTTGAACTGAGCTGCTGGTTCGGGTAGAAATACTTCCACAGGCCGTGCTGAGCATCAGCCTTGAAATTCCCCAGAATTTCGCGCTCTCCACCAGCCGTGAACCAGGTCCAGGTGCTGTCCTTCATGCCATCGCGATAAAAACCGGTCGTGTTTTCCTGACCATCCTCGAAGTAGACGACATACGGGCCATTCAACTTCCCCTTCACATACGTCGCCTTCTTTTCTGCTTTGCCATTACTGTACCACCATGTCCATTCGCCAATGCGCACCCCTGCGACGTTGTTTCCCTTGGTTTTCGGATTTCCCGCTGGCCAACGCTCTTCGTAAGGACCACTGACCACACCGAATTTGTAGTTGCTCTCTTCTTTCAGCGACCTGCTCGGATAGTAACTCCGAACCAGGCCGTCGCCTTTGATCAAGATTTGTTTACCGTCGACGTCCCATGCATCGGTGGTGATCGCTATTCCATGTTCCCAGATCTCCTTGAGCATTGGTTTGCCGTCGGCGTAGGCGTAGTTCCACGGTCCGGTCTTTACACCTTTCACATATCGCCCTTCCTCCATCAACTGCCCATTGCGGTAATAACTCCGCATGGTACTGTCCTGCTTCCCGAAACGGATGAAGCCGTTGTGCTGAACGGAATCGTTGTCGTAATAGAGAATCGTACGGCCATCGCGTTCCCCGCTTTTGAACTCGGCCCTTTCCGTTAGGTGACCATCGCGACTGTAGAATTTCCATTCGTTCCACTCGCGGCCGTTCACCATCAGCCCCTCACTGCGTTTGTGCGTTTGCGTGCTGTCGTAATAGTCCACATACGGTTGCGCACCGGGCATGGAGTTCGATTGGGCACGGGAGCCAGCACAAAGACAGATAGCGAACAAAGCAGGAAGGAAGCGAACGAGCATGATGGTGACGAATTTAGAAGTCGGAGCAAGCAGCCTGCCAATACTGAACGGAACATCATCAACGATCGGTGCGCAAAAGAAAGTGCCGTGGACGGTGCATTGCGCCGATGTTCCAACAATTACAGAACGATGAGGGCATTCGTGGAGGTAAGAGAAGGGGGAATAGAGGTCCTGATCTTGTTGGCAGCGGTCTGTCTTGTGGTGTTGCTCATTTGGAGCTGGTGGTCTGCACATTGCCCACGTTCTCCGCGGTTGATCGCCCCTTTGGGGTGAATTCAAGGGCATTATTTCTGATCCACGCCGAACAGAACAGGTCGCCAGAGGGTTCTACCTTGCGCTTTCGAAGATCATGGCTCATCTATCCATTCGAAAACGCCTGTTGGCCGGATCCGGTCTTATAGGCATCGTACTTCTTCTGGTCGGCTTCAATGAAGCCACCACCCAACGTTATGGCCCTCATTCGGCGTTGGATATGTTGCGCATGCGGTCATCCGAGGATGGCTTGCTCGTTCAATACAGCACCTTCTTCGCCACCGCAGGCAGATGTTCCGGTTGCCATGGGCAAGACACCTTGGGCCTCGCGATGGTTGCCGAGGATGGTACCGATGTGAACGTGGCCGATGACTGGCGCAGCACGATGATGGCGAATTCAGCGCGTGATCCGTTCTTCCTCGCAAAAGCTGAACATGAAGTGCTCGTCAACCCAGGCCACCAGGTTGCCATTGAGAACAAATGCCTCAGTTGCCACGCGCCACTTGGCATGCATGAGGAACGCATGCTGGACCATCCGCCGTTCACCTTGGCCATGTTGGATACCAGCGTCATGGGGCAGGAAGGTGTAAGCTGCCTGGCTTGCCATCAGCAAATACCAGATAGCGCGGGTCGCTTCTTTTCGGGCGAACTACAGTTCGGCCCCGAACCTGCCAATGCCGGTGCTCTCGTATATGGTCCCTATGCGGACGATGAGATCAACTCGGCGATCATGGAGTTTTTCGTTGGCTTCAAGCCCGGATACGGCGAACATATCCAGGACGGTCGCGTGTGTGCGGGTTGCCATTCGTTGATCACGGAAACGTTGGACCTGGCCGGGAATGAAACCGGCGGTGAGTTCATTGAGCAGGCCACCTGGCATGAATGGAAGAACAGCATTTACACAACGAACACGAACACCACTTGTCGCGGTTGCCACATGCCTCGCATCGAAGACCCCATCATCCTGGCCTCCGAATATGCTTTCCTACAAGGTCATTCACCCTTTGGCTTGCATCATCTGGCAGGGGGCAACACCATGATGTTGCGTTTGATGAAAGCCAATAGACAACAACTCGGCATTCCGGCGACCGATATCCAGTTCGATAGCACCATCGCGCGTTCACTACGCCAATTGCACAGCAGCGTCGACCTCTCTCTTTCGATCACCGGTCGAACAGCCGATACGGCTTTCATCGAAGCACGTTTGATCAACCTCGCTGGCCACAAGTTCCCGAGCGGTTACCCAAGTCGCCGAGCTATCGTACAAGTGATCGCAACAGACGAAGCTGGTGATACTCTGTTCCAAAGCGGGCGTTGGGACGGAACGAACGAGGTGTTCGGACACGATACCGGTTACGAACCGCACTACGATGTGATCACGCAAGATGACCAAGTGCAGTTGTACGAATTGGTGATGGGGGACGTGAACGGAAACGTGACCACGGTGCTCGAGCGCGCAGCCACGGCGATCAAAGACAACCGTTTGGTGCCACAAGGATTCAGCACGTCGCATTCGGCCTATGACACAACACGGATCGAAGGCGTGCCTGCCAGCGATCTCGATTTCAATCATGATGCCCTGGGAACGGAAGGCAATGGCGGCGACATCGTGCATTACCACATCGCACTGAACGGATACAGCGGCAACCTGCATGTGCAAGCGCGGGTCTACTACCAACCAGTGCCGCCCTTGTGGAACGCTGAAATGTTCAGCAACCACAGTGCTGCGATCGACACGTTCCGCACGATGTACGCGGAGGCGGATGGAACACCTGAACTCGTCGCCATCGATTCACTTCTTGACATCAGCTCTGGTCTTGGTGAACCATCGTTGGATGCTTTGCGCGTATACCCCAATCCCTCATCCGATGGCATTATCCACATTCCCGGGTCGTCCATTGATCGGATATCCGTTTTCGATGTCGCTGGCAAGCGTGTTCCTGTTGAGCCGCGCTACCGATCGAACACTTGGACATGCCGATTGCCTGATGCGGAAGGCGTGTATCACATTGTGATCGCAACAGCCTCAGGTGATCGTTTGTTACGCGTGGTGCGATCCAACGAACGGTAATGCTCTCCGTCGCATCGCTGCATATCTATCCGATCAAATCATTGGGTGGATGCGCTGTGAACGAGGCACGTATCACGGATCGTGGCTTCGAGCATGATCGCCGATGG